>NZ_JBSPFA010000046.1:0-18336 GCF_053848885.1 Amedibacillus sp. YH-ame10 | reverse complement strand
CTAGAGAATCAAAAGTAAAAACTTGTCGTGTCCTTCTTTGGCTCTTCTTAGAGCCTTTTCGTCATGTTTTTTTCGTTTTCTCTCATTTCCACTTAAATTATGCAAGTTCCTAATAGATAAAAAGAACCTGTTTCGTAAACAGGCTCTTTATTATGGTCTTGTGTTCACCTTTTTTCGTGCTAACATACAAACAAAAGGTACGCTTAATGCCACAAGAACGATGAGTGTCTTTTTCATGACGATACCTCCTTTATGGTTACAGTATACAGGAATATAAAATGAAAGTCCTATGAAGTTTATTACATCTTTCTTACGGTTTTGTCATATACTTTTGTTTCCTAATGTGAAACAAAAGATTATTGAGCTATCCCTTTTTTTTCAAGGGGAATTTTGTTAAAATGAAAGATAGATAGAATGCGTAAAGGAGAACACGATGAAGACAAGAATAGAACATGACTCAATGGGTGAAATCGCCGTAGAGGAAGATAGATACTGGGGTGCCCAAACCCAACGTAGTTTTGATAATTTTAAGATTGGTATTGAAAAGATGCCGTTGCAAATCATTTATGCATTTGCACATTTAAAAATGGCTTGTGCGAAAGTAAATTTTGAACTTGGTAAATTAGAAGAAGAAAAATGTGAGATGATTGTTAAGGTTTGTGGGGAAATATTAACTGGTAAATTAGATGATCATTTTCCTTTATCTGTATGGCAGACTGGAAGTGGTACACAAAGCAATATGAATGTGAATGAAGTAATTGCGAATCGTGGAAACATACTTGCAGGAAAAAAACTATTACATCCTAACGATGATGTAAACAAAAGTCAAAGTTCAAATGATACCTTCCCTACGGCTATGCATATCGCTGCAATACAAGCTCTTCGCAAAGAATTGTTGCCAACGCTAGAAGATATGATACAAACACTAAAACGCTTAGAGAAAGATCATGCACATATTATTAAGATTGGACGTACCCATCTACAAGATGCGACACCATTGCGATTTTCTCAGGAAATAAGTGGTTGGCGAGGAATGCTAGAAAACAATATCGATATGATTCAAAAAAGCATCGATTCTTTATCCAAGCTTGCCATTGGTGGAACAGCAGTTGGTACTGGCATCAATACTCCTGAACAATTTGGAGAAAAAGTAAGTGCCATCTTAAGTGAACAATTGTCTACATATTTTATATCTGATCCTAATAAATTTCATGCGTTATCATCAAAAGATGATGTATGTTTCGCACATGGTGCATTAAAAGCACTTGCGGCAAACGCTATGAAAATGGCAAATGACATTCGTTGGTTAGCAAGCGGTCCAAGATGTGGATTGGGTGAAATTAAAATCCCAGAAAATGAACCAGGAAGTTCCATTATGCCTGGAAAGGTAAATCCAACACAATGTGAGTCCTTAACCATGGTTGCGACACAAGTTATGGGAAATGATGCGACGATTGGATTTGCCGCAAGCCAAGGTAACTTTGAACTCAATGTCTTCATGCCAGTTATTATTTATAACTTTCTTCAATCCGTTTCCTTGTTAAGCGATGGCTTAACCTCCATTCGTGTACACTGCATAGAAGGATTACAGGCAGATGAAGAAAAGATGAACTACAATCTACACAATTCCTTAATGTTAGTTACTGCATTAAACCCTTATATTGGATATGAGAATGCTGCTGCATGCGCAAAGAAAGCATACAAAGAAAATATCTCTTTAAAAGAAGCTTGTATCTCTTTAGGACTACTTACTTCTGATGAATTTGATTCTTATATCGTACCAGAAAAGATGGTATAAAAACGTTAGAGCACATTCGCTCTAACGTTTATTTTATACTTCCAAATATTCTTAGATGTTCTTTTCTACGATATACTTCATTTAAGAAATCATAAAATTCTTGATCCGATTGATCCATGTGTTCTAAAATTTTGAATGGATCACGAATGGTTTTCGCATGTTCCTTTAAGATTTCCGCAGTTAAGCGTACCTTTTCTTGACTAACACCTACCATCCCTGTATGGATATGAATCACTTCATCAAATCTTGAGATGACATAAAAATCAATTTGATATACATTGGCACCATTGACTGGTGTCTTCGCAACCACATGAAACCACACCTTAAATACATCAATATCTTCATATGGTAAAAAGCTCATTGCTTCTTCAATCTTCCCTTTACGTATTTGACTTACCATTTTAAGATGTCCTTTTTTATCTTGTTTCTTCACATAATAAATTCCCTTTTCTCTAAATTCATACAATTCCTTAGGAAGGAAAATAGATACATTGAAATAAAAGAACCCAATCACCGCAACAATGATTGTTGTCACTACAATGACAACTAATGGAAAGGTTTCACTTGCCTCTTTGTTCTGCGAGAGATCTATAAGATTTAACGTTAACACCACAAAGAAGCCTACAAGGATCCAACAAATTGGAAACATACAACACGCTATAAAAAACAATCGCTTTTTACTGTATTGCGTTTTATTCCAAGAGGATATAAGATCCCCTGCTTTATCTAACGGTATATGTTCACGTTTATGAACAATGATATCTTCATAATGATCCATCGTATAAGAGGTTAGTGGAATCTTACTCTTTTGAATATCTTCACAAAGTTTCTCTTTCATCTGCATTTCATGATGGAGCGATTGCAATTCCTTTGCTTGATGTTCCATAAGTTCTTCTAGTGTTATCTCATGTTCATAGTATCTACGAATCTCTTCCATAGTAATACCCAAACTACGAAATAGCTTTATCTCTTTTAAGCGTTTTATATTTTCATTTGTGAACTCACGATATTTATTCTCTGGATCTCTTTCTATTTTAATGAGACCCATCTCTTCATAAAATCGAATATTGTGTGCACTGAGTCCTATGCTACTTTCAACTTCTTTGATTTTCATATACATTCCCTCTGCTTTCACTCTCAGTAAACACCTTAAGGGTACTTGAAGGTCAAGCTCTTTTACAAATATTTCTTAAAAAACATAAATATCGCTTCCCAATTCTCTCAAATCTTGTTCATTTACAATTTGATAAACTCCCTTTTTCTTCTTTTCTATATATCCTTCCTTAATAAACTTGCACAACACCCTTTGCAGTTGACGATAGCTACAACCTATCATATCTGCGGCATCTTGCTGATTATCATAAAAATATCCTTGGTTCATACTTGCACAAATATATGCTGCTAAACGATTTTCAACAGGATAAGTCAACGATACAGATTTGTTATGATTGCTACGAATTAATTTCTGACTCAACTGAGAAGCTAACATATACATAAAATTCGCATCCTTTAACATACTCTCTTTATGTTGTATAGGTAATATGAGGCAATCCATATCACATAACGCTATGACATCGTTGATGATTCGATGTTGTTGAAAGAATTCCACATCTCCAATCACCATAAATGGGTTCAAAAAAGAATGCAACGTACTTTCTCCATTATGCGTTATATATAATGTTTTTGCTCTCCCATTCACGATAAACACAATTTCCTTCAAAAGAGAACCTGCATTCATCAAGTAATCCCCTTTTTGATAATGCCTTAGTTTTAAATGTTGCATCAGTTCTTTTCCCATATGGTTTTGTATATCATACATTTGCAAATACTCTGATAATGTCTTTTTCATATTCATCACCTGTATACATTATGACATATGTCATATTCATTATACAATCCTTACGTTATACTTTCTTCAAAGAGGTGAGTACATGGAACTGATATTAGCAATGTTAAGTGGTATTATATGCACCATTATGTTGGCATGGAATGGTCAATTATCCACTGCCATAGGAATTTATCTTTCGACTTTTGTTATACATATTTTAGGATTACTTACCATTTGGTTGTATTGTAAATGGAAACATCTTCGCATTCCATTTCATAATCATTTGCCTTGGTTCTTCTATATGGGTGGTGTGATTGGTGTATTGACGGTATTCTTTAATGTATACACGATTGAGGCTATAGGCGCTTCTTTGGTAAGTGCTTTAGGACTTTTAGGACAGTTATGTGCATCTCTTGTGCTAGAACAAAAAGGTTGGCTAGGTAGTGTTCAAAGCAATATTACAAAAAGCAAACTAGTATCCCTTGGAATTATCGTTATTGGAATTGGGGTGATGTTGTTATGACGTTATGTTTTCAAGTTCTATGTGCCTTTACGGCCGGTATCACCGTTGTCGCTGCACGAAGTATCAACGCCTATTTAGCGAAACATGTAGGTGCGAGCCAAAGTAGTTTCTTTAATTACTTAACAGGTCTTATTACAAGTTTTATCTTATTGTTAATCCTATCGTTTCCTACACTACAAAGTTTATCAAAACTCACACAGTTACCAAACTATTGGATGTTATTAGGTGGTGTCATTGGTGTCATAAATATTATGATTTTAAATATTGTCGTAAACAAAGTTGCTCCTATTCAGTTAACCCTTGTCATCTTTATTGCACAATTAGGAAGTGGTATGTTATTGGATTTATTCTTATATCAAATCTTTTCATTCCAAAAATTGGTTGGTTGTATCATTGTATTATTGGGATTGTTACATTACCAATATGCCATGAAAAAATCAGTATTACAAAAAAAAGGCGAATAGCCAATGTCATTAAGTTAAGAAACAGAAGGAAATTAAAAAGTCCTCCTGTTTTTTTATTTTGTTAAAATTTGCTGTTTTCATTGACAATTATTCAAAAATCGGGACGCTTCGCTACTCTCAGCGTCTTTGTTGGTAGTTGAGGAGGTAAATCTTATGACATTTACTCAACTATTTATATTTCTTCATGCTTTAGATTTCAGAAACGTTAACTATGGTGATATACATGCCTAGTTATTCTAAAAAGTTATATCTTCTTTTAAAAAGATTATTCGAAATTTAGCTGCTCAAAAATTAAGGCTTAATCTCGTTACGAATCCTGCTGTTGATTTTACCAGAAATAGAAAACTTTCTTTATCTGATATGCTTTCAATCACTGTTTTCATGTCTGCCAAGCCTCTTAAAGAGGAACTCTTTGACTATTTTGATTATGCTTTACATACTGCTTCGTCCAGTGCTTTTGTTCAAGCTAGAGATAAAATCCTTCCAGATGCTTTTGAATCCTTATTTCACAATGTAAATGACACTTTCTCCTATTCTAAGACTTATCATAACTACCGTCTGATCGCTGTTGATGGTTCTGATCTCCCTATTTCTTATAATCCTAAAGATACCGAGACTTTGCAGGGACTGAGTGATGATCACAAAGGTCATAATCAATATCATATCAATGCCGCTTTTGATATCTTAAACAACTGTTATACAGATGCTATTGTAAACGACGCTACTCATTCCGGCGAACAAGAATCTATGTGGAAAATGGTAGAAAGGTATAAGGGCAATAAAGCAATTTTCATTGCCGATAGAAGTTATGCCACATGGAATAATATGGAACACATCATACATGCTGATCAATTCTTTTTGATTCGAGCGAAAGATATTTCTTCCAATGGATTTCTTAGAAAATTCAAGTTACCTGATGAAGAATTCGATGTAGATATAGATACTATTTTGACTACGAAGCAGACCAATGATGTGAAATCAAATTCCGATAAATATAGATTTCTTTCATCTTCTTCTACCTTCGATTTTATTACTGAGGACTCCTCTTTTATAATGTAAATTATCGAGTCGTTCGTTTTAAAATCAATGGTAAAGAAGAATATGAATCGATCATCACTAACCTGCCTAGAGAATTGTTTACTCCTGATATGATAAAAGAACTCTATAATATGCGCTGGGGCATTGAGGTATCATTTCGTCATTTGAAATACGCTGTTGATTTATTGGCACTTCATTCAAAGAAAAAAACATTCATCTTGCAGGAAATTTGGGCAAGAATGATACTTTTCAATATCTGCATGATTATTATTAATCATGCAGCGGACAAACTAAACTCAAAAAACAAATGGGAATATGCAATAAATGTCACCAGAGCAGTTCATTTAATACGTGATGCAAGTAAAAGAAAAGGTGGAATCCCACCTGATCTCGATAAGTTAATTCGCCGTGAGCTTTCACCGATACGTCCTGACCGACATGTTGAGCGAAAGATGAAACTCAAGAGTTTCATACGATTTAATTATCGTTTCTCATAACGCTATTACTATAGCACACATTTGAAAAAAGTTCATTTTCAGAACTTCTTTTCATTATATTTAACTTCAATTCGTAAAGTAACTCTAATCTTAAATAAAATCACCAACCTTTTATGTTGCAATATTTGTAAACAAAGAAAGGGGATATTCAATTGTCAAAGATCAAACTCTATTAAATCTATCTAAACAAAAAGTCTCCATTATCTATTACAGGATGCATGACTTCTGATTTATTCTATAGAAATTATTATCTTAATTAAGTTAATAATACTTTCTTTATCATTGGGATTAGATGATGCTACTAGAATCGTTAACGTGGCTAACGTAGTATTTGATATTCGTAATTTATTTTGCCTATGTAATGCATGATTCTTTTCGAGAAAGTACAAAAATATTGTCGCTGCAATTCTTTTATTTCCATCCGCATAGGCATGGTTTTTTGTTATAAAATATAGTAAATGAGCTGCTTTATCTTCAAGTGTTGGATATAGCTCCACTCCATCAAAGCTTTGATATATAGTTGCTATAGCGGATTTAAAAGAATTATCTTTTTCTATACCAAATAAATCACCTTTATCCGCAAACATTGTATTTTCAATAACTCCTTTACATTCCTCATAAGTAATAACATATGTGGAGTTAACGCCTTTTATTTCTTCTAATACTTGATGATCATAATCATCCAAAATCTTGAGCCCTTTATTATAGGATAATAAGAAATCTAGCATATCATTGCTAGTCAATTGTAAATCACCACTTATTTTTCTTGCATCATCTAATAAATTGGATATTTTTTCTAAATCAGGGAGGTTAAATTTACTAGTATTAATTACATAACCTCTTGTGGAAAATTCCTTTAATACATGATTCGCCCATTTTCTAAATAATATTCCTTGGTTTGATTTCACTCTATATCCTACGCTGTTTACCACTTCCAAATTGTAATACTCAATGTTTCTTTTCACATTTCTACTACCTTCATTTTGAACTGTCGCAATTTTTGCGATAGTTGCTAAACCCTTTAATTCTTCTTTTAGAGCATTATTGATATGCTTTCCTATTGTCTTTACATCTCTATCAAATAGTTCAGCCATTTGATTCCTAGTAATCCAGATTTCTTCAGAATTAGCATCAAGCTTTGCAATGATTTCTAGTTCTCCGTTATTAAATTTTATAAGTTCTAACTTTTCTTCCATTTATAAGTTCCTTTCTTGTTCTGTGGCAATATCCCCGTTTAGGACAGTGGCTATCATATAAACTCCTATTTCGGTGAAGACAAATGGTAATTTCTTTATATTTTGGCTATCGTTCAAAGTTCCAATCGGCTAAATCACTGTCCAGCATCACTTGTTGTCCACGTATTATATGAACTAAATCTTTAAAGTCGTTATCTATTGTAATTATTTCATTCATCTAATTTCCTCCCTTCACTTTATATATACGAGATTTATATACAAAATTCCTAAATTTTCTTGATTTATTTTTTGCGGTCACATTTTGTGACCACGATCTCAAGCAAAGAATTCTAAAATAAACCTCTTTATAACATCATCACATCCATCTCTATATTCAATAAATTCTCTCATAGTCATAGAACAAAAGTATTCTCCACTATAAAGCACAAGATACTGCAAGAACTCTTCCTTGTAATTCTTCAAAATAACAGGCAAACATTTACCAATGTATTTCTCGCCATCTTCAGTATTCAAATATAACTGATAGAACAAATAACCAAACAAAACACAAATAAGATGAAATGCTATTACATTCAACTTAGTGCTTTTAAAATCTTCAAGTTCCCAAAATTCTTTTAACTGTCTAAAATCTTCTTCGATCTCTGGGCGCATTTCATACATCATAATGATTTCTTCTGCTGTTTTACTCATGTCAGTAGTAGTAAATACAAAATAACCATCTACTCCTTGAGTCCATACAACGCAGGCATTAAAATCAATATTCTCTTTAACATTTTCACAAAGACTGGTGCTTCTCCAAGCCATATAAACTTTAGGAACATGACAAACCATTTGATCTTTTCTAGATGGATGTGGCTTCCAATTATCTATTTCTTCGACTAGGGTGATTGCCATTTCATACTCAGCCATACCTTTTTTCATTGGTATATAGGTATCTATTTTTCTAACCTCTTTTAAGTATTTTATCAATGCTCTAGAAATAAAGCCTCTATCCATTATTAAAATATCACCTTCACGAAGACATGGAGAAGTTTTTAGCATTTCTTCACTTAATGCCAAATCATGAGTTGCAGCTGTACCAAAACGCATTTCTTCAATAATACCAGAATCTCCATGAAGCCCTCTAAGAGAAGCTATTTTATAGCCGCGCATCTTATTGCCTTTACGATCTATTGCAATTGTTGATCCTTCATAGTTTGAGTTATAAAATTCTACAGCTATCTTAGTGCAGTCTAGAATATGAATATCTGGACAAATATTCAATGCCTTGAAGATATGATTTTGAACCACATCATTATAATAAGCAAACATATCATTAGCATCATATTTACCAATAAGATGTCTAATAGTACCTTCATTCATCCACCCGTCATCAGATGAATTTAATGCATTATAGCCAAGTTCTGCTAATGCTCTATGATCTCTGATAGCATAAGGAATATCTGTAAGACTAGTTCTTGTTTTCATCTTTGCAGCTATTGCAAGAGCCATAATAAGATTCATAGGAACTATAGTGTTGTGATGACGCTTGTCTGGGAATCCATTAGAGAGGCAATCAAAAATACCTTCGTGAGACATAGAAAGGATGATATCATCGATAAGGCTGCTATTACTGGCAACTATACCGTCTAATATCTGGTTCTGTATTTGTTCTTTAACTTTGTTTTTGTCTTGTTTACACAAACTGAACATGCAGCCCACATCCTTCCGCACTTTAAGTTTATATCAAACAAGGCTAAAAGTCAAGGTGCTTTGACACTTTGTGTGGAATATTGTATTATATAGTCAGATAACCTTTAGGAGGACTAATCTATGAATAGCGCAGAACAATATATAGGTAGTAAGATTAGAGAGATAAGAATGCAGCATCATATGAGTCAAGCTGATTTGGCTCGTAAATTAAATGTGAGTGATTCCATTATTTCTGGTTATGAAAGAGGAGTTAGAACACCATCCATGGATATTCTAATAAAACTTAAGAATATTTTTAATGTTGATGTATCTTTCTTTTTTAATGAAGAAATTGAGAGAAATGCTAGATTAACTATTGACGTAACAGATCTAACAGAAGATCAATTCCTTATCGTGGCTAAGTTAATTGATGAATTTCATAAATCAAATAATAAAGAGGGTAAATAATCTAGCCCTCTTTTTCATCTTCCATATTATCTAAAGCATAATTAATGCATTTCACAACTAACTTATTCAACGATACATTCTTCTCGTCACAAACTTCTTCCATACGATCTACAAGCTTTTTCTCTATTCTAAATGTCTTATTAACGTATTCCTCACGCTCTACTTTAAATTTCATATTATTCGCTCCATTTCTTTATACACTAATAGTATTAAAAAACAGCAATGTTATATACACTTATAATTTAGTGTAATTTGCACTTGATTTATTTATGTGACGATTGTATGATTTATGTGAAAGTAGAGGGAAATAGTATGAAAAAAATTTTAATGAGTTTAATTTGTTGCTTAATGATTACAAGTATAGTAGGATGTTCATCAAACAGAAACAAGGATATAGAAGAAATATTCCTTAATAACAACTATTATATAGACTGTACTGAAAGTGGTATCGCAATAAAGAACTATTATAAAGAAGGCTTTGGAGGACGTATTTGGGCACATACCGATAGCGGTTCAAATATCATTTTTACTGATGATTATATTTTAGAAGATGTGATAATTGATCCTGTAAATGAAAAGTTAAATAGTAATTCGTCAAAAATACCTGAAGAATTCATTAAAGAAGAAATCAAAGAGTTAAAGCGCTTAAGTGATACAGTTCTTAAGTCATTGAACATTTCTTATGATGAACTTCTAGAATATATGGAATACAAAATGAAAAACGATCCGAAAAGTGTCGGTGATAATAACAATACGCCTATTGAAAATCTTCCTGATAAAAAAACCAGTAAAACTAAAATGTTTTATAATATAGCTACCTCTATTACAAAAGATGACTTGAAACGAGATAAACTTGGTCTTTATTCTTTAGGAGATATCACACTTACATCTAATGATTGTGAATGGATTGATAATCCTCTTAATAAAAAAGGATCAGTTAATCAAGGAGCGTTTTATAGAAAAATGGCAACATCTTTAGAAGGGTTTAAGCTTGGTTTTAATAATGGTATCAGTATCACTCAACACATACTTGGAGAAATAGCCTTGAATGGTACAGTAATAAGACCACGTGTAGATGAGTTATCTTCGTATATCGTTGAGAAAGATTCTCTTAAACCAGTGATGAATAAATTCAAAAGCCTAAGCACAATAACTGGAACAATAAACGTTGATGCAAATTCATATGATTTTACTATTACAGATTTAACTGCTTGTACTGAGGAGTTAAAAATTTCAGAGGAAATGCTAGGTTACATTTTAGCAATGTTGGATGAATATGCACCTACTGTATCTTTCGATGGTAATTCGTATACATTTAGATTAAATTAAATTTACCTTGCTTTTATTTTTGTAAATGATAATATTTATTATAAATGGAGGTGGAATCATGAAGTTTAATTTTTCTAAAATTCAATATAAAGATTTATTTTTTGTTGTGGAAATAGCGAATCCAATCATAGCAAGGAGTTCAAGTATGTACGATACACGAAAGCAACATGCTCAAGTGATTGATATTGAACCTGAATTTTATGTGTTTGCTTGTAAAGATTCAAATGGAAATTTAGATTATTTTTTTGGAAGTGAAAAAGTTATTTCTCTTTTAAAACCAATGGATGATAAGGCTTTTGTGTGGGAAACATACATTAGTGAATATTGAAAAGAAGAACTAGTGTTAAGTTAAACACGCAGTTCTTCTTTTTTTAGATTTAATAATCAATTATTCATCTTTGTCAGTTATTATAGTTTTATCAATAACATCACCAGTGTTGAAAAATCTAATAACTTGTAAATGTTTATTTATCTCTTTTAATTCATTTAAGATTTGTTCTAATAATTTTACCATACGTTTCTACCTCCTTTCTGTCTTGTGAAAATCTGCGAATATTTTACTTTACGAATTGAAGATATTTAAATTGCGGATTTTATCTGATGTTTTTGCTCTTATTAGCAGTATTCTTTATTTCACCTTCTGCTTTATCTCTTATGCATTCTTTAACTTAATGACATTGCTTTTAATCTTGTTTTTTTCTTTATTGGTGTAAAAGTCCATCATATTCATTAAAGCTTCCCGTTTTGAGTTTATCTGTAGATATAAAGCTGCCACATTTTAATCTATATTGTTCGACATTTCATACTTCTTTAAGGTGCATCATAATTTCCACGTTCGGCAATCGTAACTTTGTTTGCTTTATTTACTCAACTTTCGCAGAAGAAATACAAGACTAAAAGCTTAAAAAACTGTATAAATATAGGATATACTTTAGATAAACTATCCAAAAGGTATGAGCTTTGACATTTATCATTGTAAAGAAGAGTAAACCTAAATCCAAAAACATTAGGACTTATGGATGTTAAAAGCATAATGAGTGAAGATTAAAATATATAAAAAATCAGTATAAACCTTAATGAACTGGGTATACTGATAATACAAATACAGAATGATTAGACATAATCTGTTTAGAAAGGCTGGGAAGGACTTGCTTTTTATTTGTTTTTGTGGAAAACTTTCTTTAACTTTTTTATTTTATCGGTGAATAGTAACTCCTAATGTTATTTTATTAAGATTTCTATGATTTTGTAATGACATTTCTGTGATATAGGTATATAATGAAAGCGGTTAAAGGAGGGGTGAAAAATGGAGTTAGATGGACAAAGAATGAGGATTTATAATGATACTAATGAAATCATAAAAGACTTGTATTATGTTCTGCCGGGGACAAATATTGAATGTAAAGTAAGAAAATGTAAGTCTAGTACTCATGTTGATGAACATATCTTCAATAAATATAAAGGTGATTTAATTTTTTTCTTTAAAAGAGATGAAAATCAACGCTTTATTTTTGAAGATGTGATTGGAGTACCTGTAAGTGAAGGGATTTTTGGATACGATGTTGAACATAAATTCTCTTTACAATTTAGAATTGTAAATGATGATGAAGGTCATTTATCCATTCTTAAAGAAAATTACGTTGATTGATGAAATAAAGCGCTGATATAATTAAATATCAGTGCTTTTTGATAGTGTGCTAAACAAATGAGATATGGATAGGTGGTAAAAACCACTGAGAGGGTAATCAGTTGCCAATTTGTAGCGATGATAATTAGTAGTTCACTGCGAGTTAACTGATAGCGGTAGTTGGCTCTATTGTAAATATTTGAACCAAGGAACACGGAAATGGAATGAAGCGGAAATTAGTTATAACAATCGCGATAAATAGCATTATCTAACAAATAATAATTCTAGTACTTTTACCAATATATGAGCTAAAGTTTTCAGATAATAGTAACGTATTTCGACTAGAAAAAAGGCAACACAAAGCAATTAGGAAGGCACGATAGTTTATTCAAGAAGTCTATAGAATGGCAATATTAATTGATTTAGAGAAATATTTTGTCATTGCAAAGTAAATTAATTTAATTAGTATCAGAAACTGTACGAGATGGAAGAGTGGTGTTATTAATACATGAATATCTTAACGCAGGATTCATGATGAATGGTGTATTTGCAGGAACAAAGGAAGATTTTAGTGAAGATGGAAATTTTAGTCCATTACCTAGTAATATTATGTTAAATGAGTTAGACAAAAAACTAGAAAGAAGAAAATTGCAATTTGTGCGTTTTGCGAACGATACAGTTGTTTTCTGAAGAGTTAAAGGACAGACTGTACAGTTGTGGTTTGGAAGGGGCAAAATATTCTGATTATTAGCCTCTATCCAATTGGAACTCAATAGAGAGGGAGGTTTAAATTTTAGTGAAGATATTTGTGTTTAATGGTAGTTATAGAGGAGAAAGGACAAGGCAAATTTTCTTTTACTAGAGTGATGTGAAATTCAGTGACATCATTAGAAGACAGAGAAAAAAACGGAATCAATTTTAGTACTATCAATATTGAATAAATCTATGATAAAATCATACATGGGATTAGTCCCTCCTTCGTGTATATGTTTTTCGGCAAAGAAATCATACCATGAAGGATTTTTTTTGAAAATAGTAGCCACACCCACGCACTAATTTATTGCGCCGATCAATTGGACAAATTAATTCTATCATGAAAGGTTTTTTTTAAAAGTACAACCCTACAAAAGTTTAGAGGCATAAAAATAGTGACCCTATGAAAGTTTATAGGTACCCCTAGACCCTACAAAAGTTTAGAGTTCTATTTTAACAAAATAAAAAAACAGGAGGACTTTTTAATTTCCTTCTGTTTCTTAACTTAATGACATTGGGCGAATAGCCTTTTTTAAATACTTATATTCTTGCAACTCCACTATCCTTTGCGGCTTTCGCTACTGCTTTTGCCACTCCATCCGCAACACTCTTATCAAGTGCACTAGGAATGATATAATCTGGACTAATCTTATCCCCTACCATATCTGCAATTGCATACGCTGCAGCTATTTTCATTTCTTCGTTGATATCACTTGCACGAACACTCAATGCTCCTTTAAAAATTCCTGGGAAAGCAAGCACATTATTGATTTGGTTCGCAAAATCACTACGTCCTGTTCCTACGATATAAGCACCCGCTTTTTTTGCTAAATCAGGCATAATTTCTGGTGTTGGATTTGCCATTGGTAATACGATAGATTTGGCATTCATACTCGCAACCATTTCTTCACTCACAATACCAGGTGCAGATACACCGATAAACACATCGCTTCCCTTCATCGCATCCGCAAGACTTCCTTGTAAACCATCTTTATTGGTAATCTCTGCGATTTCTTGTTTTTCGTTGTTTAATCCTGCTCTACCTTTGTATACAATTCCTTTACTATCACAAAGAATGACATCACCAAATCCCATAGTAAGTAATAATTTCGCAATGGCAATACCCGCAGATCCTGCACCATTGATTACCATCTTCAAAGAACCCATTGTTCTTCCTGTTAATTTTACTGCGTTGCATAAAGCCGCAGCTGTTACAATAGCTGTACCATGTTGATCATCATGGAATACAGGAATATCACAGATTTCCTTTAAACGTGTTTCAATCTCAAAACAGCGAGGAGCAGAAATATCTTCTAGGTTAATTCCACCAAAACTTCCTGCTAATAAAGAAATCGTACGAATAATCTCTTCCGTATCTTTACTACGTATACAAAGTGGAATCGCATCCACATCACCAAACTCTTTAAATAAAACACATTTTCCTTCCATAACAGGCATTCCTGCTTCAGGACCAATATCTCCTAACCCAAGAACTGCAGTTCCATCTGTTATTACAGCAACTAAATTACCTCTACCTGTTAATTCATAGCTTTTGTTTACATCCTTTTGTATTTCTAGACAAGGAGTAGCTACTCCTGGAGTATATGCCACACTTAAGTCATCTCTTGTATTAATCGCTACTTTTGAACGAATATCTAGTTTTCCCTTCCACTCTGCGTGCATACGCATTGCTTCTTTTGCATAATCCATGAATGAATCCTCTCTTTCTATTTGTATTAATAGTAACACAATAAAAAAAAGATAGAAATAAGAAAACTACATAGCTATTAGGAAATTGGTTCATACTATTGAAAAAGGAGTTGGCTATATGAAAGAGTTGTCACTACGCTATGAACATCGTATGCAAAATGAACCATGTCTGCTTACTTTTGAAGTATTCGCAGATCTTCATGTCCTCTTACCAAAACGCAATAGAAAATTAGAGAATGCACTTGATGATATATGGGAACGTAAAGTAAAAGATGTAATTATATTAGGGGATTTAAGTGCACAGGGTTTTATGTTTCAATTAGAACAATGTCTTAAACAATGTAAGGAATATCCCATTCGCTATATGATTGCCTTAGGAAATCATGACATTTATTCTATGAAAGAAAAAGCACAAGTGCATATACACCCTCTTTATAAAGAACTTGTTCTCTTACATCATTCTACCTTGTATTATGAAGAACAAAGAGAAGGGTTTTCCTTTTATGTATTGAACAGTGAAAAACCTGATAAAAATCATGCCTATTATAGTCCCCAACAACTCCTTTGGTTAAAGGAACACCTAGAGAAAGCCGATCCTCATAAACCTGTCTTTATATGTTGTCATCATCCTTTGATGCATACTCATCCAAATATGAACACTCCAGAAAACACAATGGGTTTTCAAAGACATGAACTTACAAGGATTGTAAATATACATCCCCTTGTAATCTTTTTAAGTGCTCATATCCATAATAGTTACGAGATATGTACTATCTATTGCGATCACAAGTTATTCGAAATCAATGTACCTTCTTTTACGAATACACAATATGGAGAAAAAAAAGAAGAGGTCGGTTATCAACTACAACTATTTCATGATTTCCTTTACATTCGAACAAGGGATTACCATGCCCATGAATGGATTTTATCTCATGAATATATATTAGATTTTAAAAGTCATCAATGCATTCCTTATACCCAAGAAGCCCATAATGCATAAATTTCATCATAAAACGATTTGATTTTGTTTATTTCTACAAAATCTTCACACGTTCTTAACACCAGAACCATCTTTTTATATACTAATCCCAACAAGAAACTGATATAATTATGAAAAGGTGATGAGATGAAACATAACTTCCTAAAAGATTTACTTTTTACACTTGTAATACTCGTTATTTGTACGATTGTATCCAATATTATGATTCATATGAATATTCGTATCGAGAATGTTGTTATGATTTATCTTATAGGGGTACTTTTCATAATGATTCAATCCAAAAATTTTATTTGGGGAATCACTGCTGGAACCTTAAGCATCATTGCATTTAACTATTTTTTCACACAACCTACGTTTTCTTTTCAAATCTATGATCAAAACTATATTGTGACCATTATTATCTTCTTATTCGTATCTTGTTTTACAGCGGTACTTATCAATCAGTTACAAAAGCATGTACAAATTGCGAAACAACAAGAATACCAAACAAAGGCTCTCTATGAAGTGAGTAGAGGGTATTTTCAATTGACTGGTATCCATAACATTATTGATAAAAGTTTAAAAGCTCTTTATGATTACCAACAAATCATAAGCGTTGTGTATTACTTTGATCGTAAGAAGAGAAAACTCATTCGCTTTGAAAATGATTCCAATGTACAAGAGAGAAAAGATAGTGAAGAAGCACTCGCCAAATGGTGTTTTGATAATCGATGTGAGTGTGGACATGGCACAAGCTTTTATGAACAAAAGAGATGGACATATCGTCCATTGATTCATAAAGATGAAATCATTGGGGTATACGCTACCCTATATACTTCTGAATTGACTACAGAACAAGAAATGTTTATTACGACTATGACGTCTCAAATGGTAATCGCGATTGAACGTGAGCGTTTATTTGAAGAACAAGAAGAAACAAAAATCGAAATAGAAAAAGAAAAACTTCGCAATAGTTTACTTCGTAGTATTTCTCATGATTTACGTACGCCATTAACAGGTATTGCAGGTTCTGCATCTCTCATCGTGGATAACTATGATACTCTTGAGAAAGAATCTATTTATTCCCTTGTGAAAAATATTAGTAGTGATGCGATATGGCTCGAACAACTTGTAGAAAATCTATTAAATATGACGCGAATACAAGATGGAAAACTTATCTTGAAACGACAAAAAGAAGTCGTGGATGATGTTATTTGTGAAGCTGTACAAGTATGTGAATCAAGAAGAGGTGCACATATCATTGAAATGAAGCTTCCTGAACAAGTAACACTTGTTGAGATGGATGGGAAACTCATTGTACAAGTACTCATAAACTTTATAGACAATGCTATCAAGCATACGGATGATGGTTCACGTATCGAAATACGTTGTTGTAGGAAACATAACCATGCAATTTTTGAAGTTATGGACGATGGTGAAGGAATTGATGAAAATATCAAAGATAAGTTATTTGAAAGCTTTGAGACAACCAAGCGAGAACGTTCAGATTCTCGAAGAGGTGTTGGTCTAGGCTTATCCATTTGTAAATCTATTATTGAAGCGCACCATGGAAGAATATTTGCACACAATCGTAAAGAAGGACACGGCGCAATCTTTGGCTTTATTTTACCACTAGAGGAGGAACAAGTATGAATGAAAAAATCTTATTGATCGAGGATGATAAAAATATTATTAAATTTTTAAGTCTTTCCCTTGAAACCAATCACTACAAACTTATTAACACAACCCATGGAATTGAAGGAATATCCCTATTTATGACCGATAATCCTGATTTGATTCTCTTGGATTTAGGATTACCTGATATCGATGGGATGGAAGTATTAAAACAAATACGAGCACAAAGTGAAGTGGCCATCATTGTGGTTAGTGCTAGAGGTCAAGAAAAAGAAAAAGTTGATGCCCTAGATGCAGGTGCTGATGATTATATTACCAAACCCTTTCATATCAATGAATTGTTGGCGAGAGTTCGCGTTGCATTACGAAAAAAATCCCCTTCCGTTGTAAAAGAAAAAACATTTACTTGTGATGCTTTATTTATAGACTTTGAAAAATACAAAGTATGTGTGAATGAAAAAGAGATTCATTTAACTCCAATTGAGTTTAAGCTATTAACATTGCTTGTAGAAAATGCAGGAAAAGTATTAACTCACAGCTTCATTATAAAGAAAGTTTGGGGTTATAATAGCTGTGAAGATTCGCAATCTTTACGTGTCTTTATGGCAAATTTAAGAAGAAAAATAGAAGAAGATAGCTCTAGACCACATTATATATTAACAGAGGTTGGTGTAGGATATCGTTTCATAGAACGATAAAAAAAGAGGCTGTAACGAAATAGACACATTTGGAAATTTAGATGATGCCTAGGAGGTTACGACCTCTTTTTTTCTTGTATATGAGTCATATAGGTTGAAATCAGCTCATTGAGCTTAAAAAA
>NZ_JBSPFA010000045.1:0-19558 GCF_053848885.1 Amedibacillus sp. YH-ame10 | reverse complement strand
AACTCTAACACATTGTTGTTTTCCATAGTTAAATTATACCAAAAAAACACGTCTTCCTCTTATGAGATTGACGTGTTTTTTTATGTTATGGCTGTTTCTTATTCGTTACAGCCTCTTTTTTTATTTATAATCAAACCATTTGATTTCACAAGCATCTAAGGAAAGGTCAAAGCTTGATCCATCTCCACGATATACGATTGTTTTTTGTGATTTATACGTATTGTTTACCACACAGAAACTATTGGTAGAAGGATAGTAATTTATCTCTACATTATAATTTTCACAATACCATTTTTTCATATCCTTTGCTTTACCTGCAGCATAATAAATACTACGATACAATAACCTTGCGTTTTCGAAGGAGAATGGTAATCCGTTCATATATACACCATGTCCTTCTCCGTATTCATTTACAGCCAAATTCACATGTAAGTTCTTCTCTTTCACGACGGTAGCATCCAGTGCATACACATTGCGTAAATCTTCACCGAAATTTTCATGTTCTAATTGTTCTGCGATAAAGTGCTCATGTTCTTGCCAATTGTACTTATCTGTATTTAATGTAAATCCTAATTCTTCATCTACTCCTAATACATCGTATAAGGCAAAGAATTTCCCATTTTTACGAATTGCTAGAGGTTCTCCGACTCCGATGAATCCACCACCATTATAGACATATTTACGAAGAGTTGTAATAATGCTTTCATCGATTTCTTCTCCCCCACTAAAGGATGTGTAAGCATCTCCAACATTGATTACGACATCGATTGTATCTAATATGCTTGGATTGTTTCGAACATCTTCAAAACTTATGAATGCTACATCGAATGGAAACCCAGAGAGTGCTTCTAATACACCCGTGTAGGAATATATTTGCTTATACCAAATCGCATGGTGAACAAGATGTGTTCCCCAACGACGGATTTCACCCCAACTATTTAAGACTGCCACTTTCAAGTGTGTGTGTGGAGTTTGGTTATTCACATGATCGTATAGTTCTCGAAACTCATTACAAATATTTTCTATATAATCAATAAATTCAGGATAATCTAATGTTAGCTTTAAATATCCTCCATATCCAATGCGATCTACTGGTTTGCGAAGAATGGCGCGACGTGCAGTCACCCAGTTGACTTTCGCTTCTTTCAAAGGATCTCCACCTTCATGGAAGGTGTCGGGAAAGAAGTAAGGTAAAAATCTTCCTTCTGTATAGTCTACACCTTCAATATCACTTATCAAGCGTAAGGTAGTTCCACTGCCTACACTACCTACTACCGCATCCAACCCAATGGATTTGAAATACTTACCAAATGGTTCTGTCCCAATAAAATGATCACCCAAAAACATCATAGCTTCCTTACCAGCTTCATGGCAAATATCCACCAATTCCTTAGCTAGTGCACAAACTTCTCTTTGTTGGAAGTCCATAAAATCTTTGAATTCCTTACTAGGTACACAGAATGTATTGTTGTGAAATCCTTTATTGATAATAAATTCTGGTCGAAATGCATAACCTACTTCTTCTTCAAATTGTTTTAGAATATAAGGAGAAACAGATGCACTATATCCAAACCAATCCACGAACTTTTCTTTTGCTTGTTCATTAAAGGTTAATGTGAATTGATGAAAGAATGTTGTGAAACGAATAACATTCACATCGTCTCTCTCTTTCACAAAGGCACGCAATTTATCCTTTACGAACTCTTTTGTTTTTGGTTGACGAACATCAAATGTCATTTGATGCTCTTCCCCTTCCCAACCATTCGTAATGGAATTATACATATGTACAGGATCCCAAATTACAAAAGCTAGAAAACTTACTGTATAGGCATGGAAAGGAATACTATGATGCAATACAACTTCTTTTGTATCCTCATCATAATCCCAATCCTTCACTACTTCACCCGTAGTACGATCGATTACTTCCCACCAACGATGTATATCCTCCAAGGTGTTTGGTTTTAATTGATCCTTATAGAAATCACGCATGATTTCTATTCTCAAGGTTGTATCTTTTGCGGTTACAAACTCACTCATCAAATACATTTGTTGAATTTCATCAGGGTTTGCACTTGCCCAAGCATTGTCTTTACGCGTCGTATAATACGTTGCGTATTGTTTTACATCCATTTTTTTGATTTCATCTGGCATATCCGTACCATCACAATCACGAATTGCATCTGCCTTCCATCGTTTCATGATTGCGATTGTTTCCTCAATGACATCTACATCTGTAGGAATCGTTACTCTTCCATACTCAGTTGCCATGTATTAACCTCCTTATTTATCACTTTGTGTGAACATTGTCTAACTAAAATTTTATTTTAAATAATACAGTTTTCTGTTTCCGCATCAAAGAAATGTACTTTTCCAAGATCCATATATAGCGCAATTGTATCATGTGCTTTTACATCCGTACGAGCAGATATCTTAGCTTGTATAGGTTGTCCATGAATATTTCCATGCATTATAAATTCGTGACCTAACAATTCATTCACTTCAATATTAAACTCAAATTGTGCAGATGGATACGTTTGTCCTACAATGGCTTCCGCATGAAGGTCTTCAGGACGAATTCCCATCGTAATTGTTTTCCCTTCATAGTCCTTTAATTTATCAAGGAACATTTCCGGTAATTCAATGGTATTTTCTCCTACATGAAAGCTATGATTATGATACGTTCCATCTATGAAGTTTGTTGCTGGTGCACCGATAAAACCCGCAACAAATTTATTTGTTGGATTTTGATAAATTTCCTTCGGTGTACCAATTTGTTGGATATATCCTCCACGCATAACAACAATACGAGTTGCCATAGTCATCGCTTCTGTTTGATCATGGGTTACGTAAATCGTAGTCGCTCCAATTCTTTCATGTAGTTTGATGATTTCACTACGCATCTGTACACGAAGTTTCGCATCAAGATTACTAAGTGGTTCGTCCATTAAGAATACTTTTGCATTTCTTACAATGGCTCTGCCTAATGCAACACGTTGACGTTGTCCACCAGATAATGCTTTTGGTTTACGTTCTAAGTATTGATCAATCTCTAAAGATTTTGCGGCTTCTTGTACACGTCGATCAATTTCATCTTTCGCTGTCTTTTTTATTTTTAAACCAAAGGCCATATTATCATATACACTCATATGAGGATAAAGTGCATAGGATTGAAAGACCATGGCAATGTCTCGGTCTTTAGGAGCAACCTCATTTACCATTTTCTCATCGATGTATAATTCCCCACTGCTAATATCTTCAAGACCTGCAATCATACGTAGAGTTGTACTCTTCCCACAACCGGATGGTCCTACAAACACAATAAATTCTTTATCTTCTATATCCAGATTAAAATCAAATACAGCTTGGACATTATTGTCATAAATTTTATTTATATTTTTTAATTTTAAAGTAGCCATGATTTCCTCCTATTTGTATCTTCTGTTATAGGTATGTAGAATACCCAAAATTCCAGCCAAGCCTAATAATTCCACCATAAGACCTGTATATCCAACATTTTTTTGTCCTATGAAAATTAACACAATTGAGATAATAAAGATAATTACCATCAATACATTTTTCGTTATCGTATTCATTCCTGTAACCTCCTTAGTCCTTCAACCCACCAAGAGTCATCCCTTGTGTTAGTTTCTTTTGAACCATAATATACAAAATCAGAGTTGGTAACATGACAATCACTAATCCAGCATACATCATTCCATATTCTGCTTTTCCTCTAGAGGCCTGCATCAAATTCATGAGACCAACTGGTAATGTTTTTGATGTTCCTGGCATCAATGTAAGTGCAATGATATACTCATTCCAAAAGGCTAAGAAATTAAACAGAATGACGGTAACAATGCTAGGTTTTGCCATAGGGATCATGACTTTAATCATCGTTTTGAAATACCCACATCCATCAATCAGCGCTGCTTCTTCATACGCATTCGGCAATGTTTTAAAATAACCTGTCAACAAATACACGGTAAATGGTATCGCAGTAGCTGCATATACTACCGCTAAGACAACGATATTATTCATAAAGAAGCTTATTCCAAACAAGTTATATATCGCATCATCCCAACCTAACATCATCAAGAATATTGGGACTACGATGTAGTTCACATTGATAAATAGACCAGCCATCATGAGCGTGTTCATTATTTTCTTTAATTTGAAATTGAATCTTGCCAAAACATAAGAAGCAGGAAGAGCCACTACCAATAAAAGGCATAAGCCAAGTCCTGT
Organism: Amedibacillus sp. YH-ame10; assembly: GCF_053848885.1. Classification (NCBI taxonomy): domain Bacteria; kingdom Bacillati; phylum Bacillota; class Erysipelotrichia; order Erysipelotrichales; family Erysipelotrichaceae; genus Amedibacillus; species Amedibacillus sp. YH-ame10. The sequence continues at coordinate 15,313 of NZ_JBSPFA010000045.1, read as the reverse complement.
CGCAATGATGGAATTCATAAAATACTCTCCCATGTTAGCCTTTTGAAAAGCATTTACGAAGTTTTCAAAATAAACTCCTGCTGGTAATGCCCATGGATTTCCATAAAACTCTGAATTCTGTTTTATAGATGCCATAAACACCCAAGCTACGGGAATTATAATAGAAATTGCCAAGGTAGCTAAAGCGACATATATGAATATTTTATACAAGAGATCAGAACGATCTTTTTTTACTTTTTCCACTTTATTACCTCCTAGAATTCCAATACTTCGCGCTCAGTTGCCTTATTGATAAGAGCACTTAATATAAATGAGAATAAGAATACAATCACACCAATAGCCATACCATATCCATAAGTCGCGTTATCATACGCTTGTTTGTACATATAACTCAATACTGTTTCAGCAGAACCACCAGGTCCGCTTCCAAAAACCTTCACAAACAAGAAACTTAAATTGATACAACTGATCACAAAGAAGGTAAGTGTAGTCCTTATGTTATCCCAAACAAGAGGTAGCGTGATGGAAAAGAATTGTTTAAATTTTCCTGCCCCTTCAAGTGCCGCTGCTTCATATAAATGTTCTGGAATCGAACTCATACTTGCCATATACATAACCATATAATATCCAATTGCCTGCCACACCATAGCTCCTGTGATAGCATATAGAACAATATTTGGATCTCCTAAAAACTTTATAGTCTCCCATGTCTCCGGCTTAAATAAACCAATAATATTATTGATCATACCATTATCCGATGGATCATATATTGCGGTAAAGATAGAAGCGATTACAACTACAGAAAGTATGTTAGGAATATAGAAGATAATACGGAAAAAGTTTTGTCCTTTTACCTTTTCTCTAACAAGAATGCTAGCAAATAGCACTGCAATTGTCATCGTAACCATCGTTACAATAGCAATCAAGAATATGGTATTTTGTAAAGCTCGTATAAAATTCATATCCTTCGCTAATATTATAAAATTATTCAAACCAACGAATGTTTTATCAGCTGACAATCCTCCCCATTTTAACGTTGACATCCAAAATACATTCAACGTTGGTAGTATCATAAATATACTAAACAATATAAATGCAGGAGCCAAGCAAATGATGATAAATCGTTTTCGTTCTTTCTTTTTGTTCATAGATCTCACCTCTCTAAAATAGCATAGCGGTGTTTCCACCGCTATATGCTAATTCAACATTATATCTAAATGTTATTTGTTATACATTTTAACTGTATCAATAACAGCTTTATACCAGTCATCTACACTCTTAGTACCATTTACAACTTCATTTACGGTACCATATAAGATACCTTCAGCACTTGTAAGGTCTACACCTTCGATTGTATCTTTTGAAACGAATCCAACTGGATTTGATTTAGCTCCACCTTCATAAACAGAATAGTAAAGTTTGTTTTCATCATCCGCACCCATAAGATTTTCTGTAGCACCTTTGATTGGCATGATTGGTCCTTTGTTGTATTCACCTTCAATTGGTTTTTTGTTTTCATCTACTTTTTGTGCACCATATTCGTAGAAGATTTTCCCAGCTTCATCAGAATACATATAAGCGATAAATTTCTTAGCTAAGTCAGCGTTTGCTGCTTTCGTTGGAATATATACTTGTTCAACGAATGCTGTAGAATAGCGATCTCCACCTTCTTTAGCTGCTGGTAATGCAGTGAATCCCCATTCAAAGCCTTTTGCTCTAGGAGCTTCTGCCATTTCCCCTGGTAACCATGTTCCATTAGGAATAAACAATGCTTTGTTATCAAGAACTAATTGCTGATTTTTTGCAAATCCTTCTTTATTTGCATTTGCTACTGTATTTTTTTCTGTGTAGCTAGCTAATTTACCAACGATTTCAAATGCCTTTTTTGTATCTGCACTTTCCCAAGTCGCTGTATCATAATTCATTAATTTTGTATATGCTTCTGGTCCTGCAGTTTCATTTAACAATGCTGAGAAAAATGCATCAAAGTATCCTGTTGTTGGATATGTGAACAATGCAATTCCTTCTGCTTTTGCCTTGTCGCCAAGAACCCACATTTCATCCCAAGTCTTAGGTACTTCCCAACCTTTTTCTTTGAATAAACCTGCATTATAGAACAATCCACATGGTCCGTAGTTGATTGGTGCCAAATACATTTTTCCATCACCATATGGGCTAGATGTTAATGCATTTGAGAATCCTCCAAGTAATTTATCTCCAACCGTAGTTTTTTCACCAGGAACATCCATTTTTAACACATCAGAAATATCTGATATTTGTTTTTCAGCTACCATTGTATCTGTAAGTTTTCCCTCAGCACCAATGGATAGATAAATCAAATCCGGTACATCTTTTCCTGATGTAATAACTGGGCGTAAAGTATCTGCGATGTTTTTTTCAAGTGTAAGTTCTACTTTCACTCCATCGTTTGCTTTTTCGAAAGCTTTTACAACTTCTTCCCAACCTTTTGTTTCATAACCTCCATTTAATCCTGAAATCTTTAGAACTTTGTTATCGCTGCCTGATTTTCCTGAACTACATCCTGCTAGAACAGAAACAGCCATCATTGAGCAAAGCCCCAGTGCAACTAATTTTTTCATAGGTTTCCTCCTCATAAGAAATCTTTTTAACAATACACATTATAGGAGACAAGCACCATCAATTCAAGCTACATCTTGTCAAAAGTTTTAGAAATATTGCTTTTTTTGAAAATATGCAATATAATAAAAATAAATACATGAAACCATTTACAAAGAGGTGAAAATATGCAATCGAATGTAATAAAGGTGAATAAGAAGCTATTATATGTAACACAATCTCGTTATGATACAGGCTGGCACTCCATTCCTCACACGCACAACTTCACTGAATTTTTCTATGTTATCAGAGGCAAAGGTCAATTCTTCGTAAATGAAGTCTTTCACGATATCAAAGAAGATGATTTGATCATCGTAAATCCACACGTACTTCATACAGAGACCAGTAAAGATGATGCTCCATTGGAATATATTGTTGTTGGTGTGGAAGGATTAGCTTTCTTCACAGAACAAGACGATGAACGTCAATTTGATTTCAGTATTCATAATTACTATAACTACAAACATGAAATTCTATTTTACCTAAAGACTTTATCCAACGAAGTGGAAACCAAGGATGAATTTTCAGTTGTATTACAACATAACTTACTAGAAGCCTTGATCATTAATATGATACGAAGAACAAATATCACATTGGAAGTTGCTACGACTAGTAAAAAAGATAAAAGAGAATGCATTTTTATTGAAAAATACATCAAAGAACATTTTAAAGAAGATATTACCTTAGATAGACTTAGTGAACTCACATACATCAATAAGTACTATATGGTACATGCCTTCAAAAAGTACAAGGGTATTTCTCCTATCAACTACTTGGTAGAATGCAGAATTGCTGAAGCGAAAAAGTTACTAGAAACAACAAATTTAAGCAGTCGGGATATTGCAAATATTGTTGGATTCTCTTCTCAATCATACTTTTCGCAGGTCTTTAAACGAGTGTTACATACATCTCCACAACAATATCGTAAAACATTTATTAGCTGAAAGGAGTTCATGATATGTCAAATCCTACAAACAAGAAAAGCTTATTGAAAAGAATGAAAGCATTTTGTTTTCGTCATTTTAAAATATTGTGGCTACTATTTGGTGACCCTTTTGTTGACCTAGATGATGATAAAATTTAATCTATCTTATATCGGACATGTGCAAACATCTATGATATAATTACGCTATATATTTTCATTCAACCAGGAGGTCTTTTTATGCATGAGATTAAGTGTCCAAATTGTGGTACAACCTTTACCATCGATGAAGTAAGTTATGCAGAAATTTTACAACAAGTACGTACACAAGAATTTCAACAAGAGGTGCTTGAAAAAGTAGAACAGATGAAACTACAACATCAAAGTGAATTATCTTTATTAGAAGAAAAAGCAAAACATGAACTTCATCAAACACTCTTTGAAAAAGATAAAGAAATTGCAGATTTACTTGCAAAAAAACAGGATCTAGAAAACTCCAAGAAATTGGAAATTTCAAAAGCTGTATTTGATAAAGATAAGGAATTGTATGAGCTACAATCAAAGCTTGCGATATTGGAAAGAGAAAACCAATTGGATAAGAACTCTTTAAAAGAACGCTATGAAATGGAATTGAAGCAAAAAGAAGAAACTATCGCCTTTTATAAAGATTTTAAAGCAAAACAATCTACGAAAATGATTGGAGAAAGCTTAGAACAGCACTGTGAATATGAGTTCAATAAATTGCGTACAACTGCCTTCCCACGCGCGGAATTTGCGAAAGATAACGATGCATCTAGTGGAAGCAAGGGAGATTATATCTATCGTGAGTATGATGAACAAGGTGTTGAAATCATTTCCATTATGTTTGAAATGAAAAATGAAATTGACACTACTGCGACCAAAAAGAAAAATGAACACTTCTTCAAAGAGTTGGATAAAGATCGTAAAGAAAAACGATGCGAATATGCAATTCTTGTGTCCTTATTAGAAATCGACAATGAGTTTTATAACACTGGGATAGTTGATGTATCGTATGAATATGAGAAAATGTATGTAATCCGTCCTCAGTTCTTTATTCCTATGATTACCTTATTGCGTAATGCTGCTATGAACTCTTTACAATATAAACAAGAAGTAGCTCTTATCCGTGAACAAAATATCGATATTACTAATTTCGAAGAATCTTTAGATACCTTTAAATCTGAATTTGGAAGAAACTATGATTTAGCAAGTCGTAAATTCAAATCTGCAATCGATGAATTGGACAAAACAATTATGCATCTACAAAAAACAAAAGATGCTCTACTCTCTTCTGAAAACAACCTTCGCTTAGCAAACAATAAAGCCGAAGACTTAAGTGTTAAAAAATTAGTAAGAAACAATCCTACAATGAAAGAAAAATTTGATGAATTACATAAAACAAAATCCCAGTAACCACTGGGATTTAATCGTTTTGTGTGCTTTTATCTAATGCGTGACGTACATATACAGTATATGCAATGGATTGTACTGTATTGCGAATCAAATCCACAACCAGACTTCCCTCATCATCACTTGGTACGTGATGAATTTTTTTATGTTGGAAGATGCATTTTAAACAGCTTTCCAACTCTGCACAAAAATAATTGTATGCTTGATCTACAGGATACTTATCAATTTGAACGGATATCAAACTACTGATTTCATCCATTCTATAAACCATCTTTAACACACAAACAACCACTAAGTATGCCATGTGTTGTTTGGTATAACGTTTCTTTATTGGTGGATGTACGATTCCATTCTTTACGTAATTGTTAATCATGGTACTCGTTACCATTTTATCCTGACCCTTTTGAAAAGGTTTTAAATAGTCATTTAGCAATGTTACAACTTGGTCCATATACAATTCCATATCTGGTAGTTGATCCCAATGTGGAAGCTGTATTACGGGTGTATTTCTTCTTTCACTCATATTATCACCTAGTGTAATCCTAGCATTATAATCTACCTTTGTCAACTCATAAATCACTCTAGTACACATGTTTTTTAAAACTAAATCATTTAGTTCGTATTTATTTGAATTTTCTAACTTAAAAACGAAAGAATCCTTCCTTTTATGTGCATAGAATTGCTTTATTTAAAGGTTCTAAAGATTGCTTGTCTCATCAGTTCCCTTTAAAAATGCAATACTCATTTCGTAAAACTGTTGAGCATTTGATAACATTGCTGGATGTCTTCCGTGTTCAAATAGGTGCATATTTCCATGTTGTATCTTATCTAACATCTCTCGATACACACGATCAAAATAATCTCTTCCTAAAGAACAAACAAATTCATCTTCACGACTTCCAACAAGCAAAATATCTGTTTGTAAATTTGATAACGGTTTGTGAAAGAAATTCTGAATATTTAGCGCATGTTCTGCGATAGCCGCAGTATCTTTATCCACGATACCTTCCCAGTCCTCACCATGCATATATTGATAAAACTGCACAGCATCTTTATCTTGTTTCGAAAGATATCGATCTTGTGTAATATTCTTTGTGAATGCATCGATACATCGTTCTCCTTCAAAACTATCCGCAATAACCTTATTGACATATTCCCCAGCCTCTAACGCAACATTAATGGCAACCAATGCACCTCCACTAGTACCAATGATATCCACCTTACCAAATTGTTTCTCTTTCAAGAACGCAATCACTTGTTGTGCTTCATAAAACCATAAGTCTGTAGGAAATGTATCCAATCGCTCGGACTTCCCATGTCCCAGAAAATCAATGCATATTACGTTATACTTTTTACGAAACAATTTTTCAATTTCATAAAACATCACAGAAGATGCTGTATTTCCATGTAAGAGAAGTAGCGGTGTTCCTTTCCCACTCTCTTGATAATATACTTTTTTGTCTTCATAATAAAAATAGCTCATATTTAGCCCTCCTAAGTTTTTATTCATGACTTATGCAAGGACTTTTTCCTTGCGTATTAATTTTTTCTCATGTTCTCACCTCTTCTATAATCACTTCTATACTCTAAGTATAACAGTATCTAGATGTGTTTGAAAGAACACATCATTTTTATAGCTTACTTTTGTTACATCTTTTGTAGCTATATATATCATCTTCCTTTTTGTTCTTACACTTTACATATATGAGATGAATTTTAAAATTCCTAAAAAAACAGAGTGAACGCACTTTGTTCACTCTGATCATCATTAAATCAAGTTCAATTTTTTGGCGATATCTAAATTACACTGTAATACATTAACCGTAGCTTCTCCAAAAACTCCAGCAACTTTATCTGTTGTGTTGTTTTCAATGATTTTGTTCAAGTCCTCTTGTGATAAACCACTTGCTTTCGCAATTGCAGCTACTTGTACTTTTGCGGCTTCCACAGAGATATGTGGATCTAATCCAGAACCTGATGCAGTTACTAAGTCTTCAGGGATTGAAGAACGTTCTACACTTGGATTGGCATCCAAGAAACTTTGGATATCTGCTTCCATACGTGCTTTTAAATCAGGATTGCTAGGAGCATAGTTATTTGAACCACTTGCAACTCCGCCATAATCCCCATTTTCTTTTTCTTCCTCTGTATACGTATTGTAATTTACCGCACTTGGTCTTCCTTTGAAAAATTTATCATCTTCAAATTTTTGACCAACAATTTTTGAACCAACTACTTTTCCATTAATTTCTATAAGGGAACCATTGGCTTTGTCCTTAAAGAATACTTGAGATACACCTGTTAATGCAAGTGGATACAAGACTCCACAAATCACCAACATACCTATGGAGAACAGAAGCGCTGTTCTTATACTTTTTATATAACGTTTCATAAATGCCTCCTAGAATCCCAACATCGCCATACATGGCGTGATGATCATATCAATAATTTTAATCGCTATAAATGGAGTTACAATTCCACCTAAACCATAAATTAACATATTTCTACCTAACATCTTACTTGCACTCATTGGTTTGTATTTTACACCACGCATAGCAAGTGGAATGAGGCAAGGAATGATGATCGCATTGAAGATCAATGCAGATATAATTGCACTATATGGTGTAGATAAATGCATTACATTCAATACATCCATCTGTGGAATAGCAATAGTAAACATGGCTGGAATAATTGCAAAGTATTTTGCGATATCATTCGCGATAGAGAAAGTAGTTAAAGATCCACGTGTAATCAAGAGTTGCTTACCAATTTCTACAACTTCTAGAATCTTTGTAGGATCGCTATCTAAATCTACCATGTTCGCAGCTTCTTTCGCAGAAGTTGTTCCAGAATTCATAGCCAAACCTACATCGGCTTGTGCAAGAGCTGGAGCATCGTTTGTCCCATCTCCTGTCATCGCAACAATCTTACCTTCGGCTTGTTCCTTTTTGATAACATCAATTTTATCTTCAGGTTTACATTCTGCAATGTATCCATCCACACCTGCTTCTGCAGCAATCGTTGCGGCTGTTAAAGGGTTATCTCCTGTACACATAATAGTTTTGATACCAATCTCACGTAAACGTGCAAATCGATCAACCAATCCTGGTTTTACAGTATCTTTTAAATAAATGACACCATATATTACATTATTTGCACATACAACAAGTGGTGTACCACCAAGTTTACTAACTTCATTTACTTTTTCTTCTAAATCTTTTGGAATCACGCCGCCTTGTTTTTCAACGTAACGAATAATCGCATCACTGGCACCTTTACGGATGATTTCTTTTCCATCCTTCATGTCCATTCCACTCATTCTCGTTTGCGCGCTAAATTCTATAAAATCGGCATTCATGAAATCTTCTTTATCTAATGTAATTCCACCTTGTCGTGCTAAATCGATAATCGATTTACCTTCTGGTGTATCATCATGTAAAGAACTCAATGCTGCATAGTAAGTAACATCGCTTTCTTTTATACCTTCTACTGGAATAAATTTTGATGCTAAACGATTTCCAAATGTAATTGTTCCTGTTTTATCTAGAATCATAGTATCCACATCACCACAAGCTTCTACTGCTTTTCCAGACATAGCGATGACATTAAAACGTGTAACACGATCCATACCTGCAATACCAATTGCGCTTAACAAGCCACCAATTGTGGTTGGAATCAAACATACCATTAAGGCAATCAAGGTAGAGATTGCAATGGAAACTCCTGTATAACGAGCCATTGGGTATAACGTTACAATAACCAATAAGAAGATTAATGTTAACGAAATCAATAAGATATTTAATGCAATTTCATTCGGTGTTTTAGAGCGTGATGCCCCTTCTACCAAAGCAATCATTTTATCTAAGAATGATTGTCCAGGTTCACTTGTAATTTCGACTTTAATCCAATCAGATACCACAAGTGTTCCACCTGTTACACTTGCAAAGTCTCCACCACTTTCTTTTAATACTGGTGCAGATTCTCCCGTGATAGCAGATTCATCAATGGATGCGATTCCCTCAATGATTTCACCATCATTGGGAATCAGCTCCCCCATCTTCACCAATACGATATCTCCCTTTTTTAATTGCATAGAGGAAATCATTGTTTCATTTCCTTCTTCATCAAGTACTCTTGCCATCGTATCTTTTTTTGTTTTCTTTAAAGATTCAGCCTGTGCTTTTCCTCTTCCCTCTGCAACAGATTCTGCAAAGTTGGCAAATAACACAGTGATAAATAATATAACAGAAACGATTGCGTTATATATACGAAGGTTTTCTCCGCTATCTCCAAATAAATTTGGGAAGAACACTAATAACAATGCTATGAAGAATCCAACTTCTACTACAAACATTACTGGATTTTTCATCATATATTTTGGATTCAATTTCTTAACAGATCCTATCAGCGAAGATTTTAAGATATCTTTCGTAATAAATTTTGTCTGTTTATCTTTCTTACTCATCTTACGTATCTCCCCTCTACATCCACAAAGTGAGATGTTCTGCAATTGGACCTAATGCAAGTGCTGGCAAGAAGGTCAATGCGGCAATAATTAGTACTACCATTACCAATGAGAAGCTAAAGGTAAAGGTATCTGTCTTTAATGTACCAATAGATTCATTTACATAACGTTTCTTCAATAAGCTTCCTGCGATCGCCAACTGAATAACAATAGCTAGATAGCGCCCAAAGAACATTGCTAATCCACAAGTTACATTCCAGAATACACTGTTATCTGCTAATCCTTCAAATCCAGAACCATTGTTAGCGGCACTTGATGAGAACTCATATAAGACTTGTGTTAAGCCATGGAATCCTGCGTTTGTAATACCATCTAGGCCATCTTTACAAACCACAGCGATTGCGGAGAAACCTAATATTAATAAAGGATGAATGATGATACTTAGTGCAGCAAGTTTCATCTCTTTTCCTTCTATTTTCTTACCAAGATACTCTGGTGTACGTCCAATCATCAAACCACAGATGAAGACCGCAAGGATTGCATAGATTAACATATTCATCAATCCAACACCTGCACCACCAAAGACTACATTTAACATCATTTGTAATAAAGGAATCATTCCTCCAAGTGGTGTTAAGGTATCATGCATATTGTTTACAGTACCTGTTGTAAAGGCAGTTGTAACAGTTGTAAATAAGGAAGAATTTGCAATTCCAAAACGAAGTTCTTTTCCTTCCATATTTCCCGCAACATTCGCTAATCCTAATTGTTCAAATACAGGATTTCCTTGTAATTCTGCCCAATAGCATACACTTAAGGAAAGCAAGAACAAAATGCTCATGGCGATAAATATCGTACGACCTTGTGGCCCGAATAAGATTTGTTTGATATGTGTTGCTTTTTCTTCATATTTTCTTGCCAACATATGTCCAAATGCAACCACACATCCACCTGGTAACAACATCATAGAATACATTTCAACCGCATTGGATATGATGGTTGGATTTTCTAACGGAGTAGAAGAGTTCGCTCCTAAGAAACCTCCACCATTCGTACCTAAGTGCTTAATGGATTCTAATGCCGCAATAGGCCCTCTAGCAATATCTTGAAGTTTTCCTTCAATTGTTGTAACTGTAATATTTCCTTCTAGTGTCATAGGAACGCCCTGTGATACTAAAATCAACGCAATAATAAATGCGAATGGAATCAATATACGAAGGATACAACGTGTCATATCTACGTAAAAGTTTCCAATCTCTTTTCCACAAAATCCACGAACCATTGCCATACAAGCAGAGAATCCAGTGGCAGCTGATGTGAACATCATAACAATGATAACCAACATTTGTGACATATAAGATAATCCAGATTCTCCAGAGTAATGCTGAAGATTGGTATTTGTCATAAACGAAATAATTGTGTTATAGGATAACGATTGTTCCATGTTTCCAATCCCATTTGGATTCCATAATCCCATAGATTGAATACGTAGAATCAAATATCCTACCAATACCATAACTGCATTCACTAACAATAATGTTAGTGCATAACGTTTCCATCCCATATTGGATGTGTCTACACGAAATACTTTATACAATACTCTTTCCACACGATCGAAGATTGGATCAACGAAAGTACGTCGTCCATCTGCCACATGGAACATATATTTCCCCATTGGTATTACCATAACAACAAATAATAACAATAGAATTCCTATCTGTAACATAGTGAGTTACCCCTTTCCAAATTAAAACTTCTCAGGTGATATCAGCGCATACACTAGGTATGCCGCTAACGCGACCACAATAATTCCAAGCATCCACATAATGAATTCCTCCCTTTAATGTTTTATCTGCTTTGCACACCAATCGGTAAACAATTTTACACTGCCAAATCCTGCAACTAACAGGACGACCATCAGTAGATCCATTAGCATAACCTCACTCCTTATCTTAAAGTGTAGACATTATAGCAAACGCTTTGCGAACGTGCTGTTAGTAACAATTGATTCTGTGTTAAGATAGTATAAAGATATCAAAAGAAATGTATAAACTATAGTACAATGGATACGTACAGATAGGATGATATAGAAATGAATACAGAGAAAAAAGGAAAACTAAAAATATTCTTTGGATATTGTGCGGGAGTTGGAAAAACGTATGCTATGTTAGCTGCGGCACATGAGAAGAAAAAAGAAGGTGTTGATGTAATCATCGGTTATGTGGAAAAACATGCAAGAGCAGAAACCATCGCTATGATGGATGGCTTAGAAGAAATACCAGTAGCTGCTATTCCTTATAAGGATATTGTATTACATGAGTTTGATTTAGATGCCGCATTAAAGAGAAAACCCGAATTGATTTTGGTAGATGAACTCGCCCATACCAATGCCGCGACATCACGTCACCCAAAACGTTACAGCGATATACAAGAACTCTTACACGCAGGTATTGATGTATATACAACCGTAAACGTGCAACACTTAGAGAGTTTACAAGATGTAGTCGCTAGTATTACAAGAATACGTGTCAATGAACGTATTCCTGATAAAGTATTTGATCAAGCTGATCAAGTGGAACTCGTTGATATTGAACCTGATGATTTAATCAAGCGTTTAGAAGAAGGTAAAATATATAAGAAATCACAAGTCTCTCGTGCTCTTGAAAACTTCTTTATGAAGGATAACTTAGTCGCATTACGTGAGATTGCTTTACGTCGTTGTGCAGACCGTGTCAATATGATTGCAAGTAGCACTACCAAAGCATTTACCAAAGAACATATTATGATTTGTCTATCACCTTCTCCAAGCAATGCAAAAGTGATACGTACAGCCGCTAGAATGGCGGCAGCCTTCTTTGGGGAATTCACGGCGATTTATGTAGAAACTCCAGATAGTGAAAAACTAGGAGATGATCAGATCAAACTATTGGATGATAATATCCGACTGGCTCATCAATTAGGTGCGAATGTTGTCTCTGTTTTTGGAGAAGATGTCGCAGAACAAATCAGTGAGTATGCCAAAATAGGAAGTATCTCCAAGATTGTCATAGGACGCTCCTTCAATAAGCATTCCCTTTTCTCTAAAGCAACGCTTGTAGATCGATTAACTTCCCTTGCTCCAGACATCGATATTTATATCATTCCAGATAAGAATACTAAAGAAGGACATAATGAACGAGGAAATTATCATCGCAAAGCTCCTATCTTTAATTTGATGGATTCTATGATTACGATAGCCTTCCTAATTGTGACCACACTCATTGGCCTTTGGTTTCATCATATGGGATATACAGAAGCAAATATTATCATGATTTATATACTTGCGGTCTTACTAATTTCATTCCTGACAAGAAGTCGCTTCTATGGAATCAGTGCATCGTTTCTAATCGTGTTTATTTTTAACTTCTTTTTCACCTTTCCAAGATTTAGCTTTCAAGCCTATGCGAAATCTTATCCAGTAACCTTCGCTATTATGCTAATGGTAGCACTGATTACAAATACCCTAACACGTAAAGGAAGACAGCAAACAAGAGCCCTTGCCTTACAAGCACATCGTACAGAAGTTCTTTTAGAAGCTTCTCAAAAACTACAATTAGCAAATACAATGTCGGATGTCGCAAAAGAAACTTGCTTACAGTTGCATCGTTTATTAAATAAAACAATTATTGTATACAGTGTAAAGGATGAGAAATTGCAAGCTCCTATCGTTTATAATGATAACTTAACTGAGGAAGAAGAACTTTTATATTCTTCACCTAATGAACAAGCTGTTGCGCAATGGGTGTTCAAAAACAATAAAAAAGCAGGAGTATCTACTAGTACACTACCTGCTGCAAAAGGTTTATATTTTTCAGTACGTATGAAGGAACATGTCTTCGCGGTAATTGGAATAGCTATGGAATCAAATGAACTACTTCCTCCATTTGAGAAAAGCCTATTAACAGCACTTCTAAATGAAGTAGCATTGGTTATGGAATCGGTAAGTAAACATCCCTACCATAAAGTTATCCATGAACCTGTAGATGGTATATAAAAATGAAGCAGTCAATTGCTTCATTTTTTCATTGTATATTGATCATGAAGATGATTCCAATATAGCATCATCGCAATGAGTCCGAATACCATTATTCCCATATACGATAACAAAAATACAACGGAAGATATCAAAAAGAGACTTTTACATAAAGGAGGAATCATCAAAACGATACCATATAATATCCACATATATCCATTTTTACGGTTATACTCTTTTACATCATGAAATATTTCCTCTTGAATTTCATCCTGACTTCCACTATAAAACCACATAGGTTTTTTCCTGTACATTGCATAGATACCAACCCCAACAAACAAAAATGAACAACTACTCAACACCAAAAATAGAATCATCCTTACACCCCCTTATATGGTATGGTAATCTCATTTACAAAGTTTGTTTCGAATATCTGTTTTACTTCTTTAGGATCTTGGGTTTGTCCCAATGCCCACATCAATTTTGTTAAACATGCTTCACTTGTCATATCAAATCCTTGGATAACTCCTTGTTTCAAAACTTTTTGTCCAGTTTGATAGATTGAAAAATCGCTATTCTCATATAAGCACTGACTACAAACCACAACACTAATTCCGTGTTCTGCCATCTCTTCTAACTTACGAATCAAATCTCTTCGTATAAAATTGATTCCTCCAGCACCGAAGGCTTCTATTACGATTCCTTTATAATTTCTACTAGCTAATACATCAAATATTTCTGGGTTCATTCCAGGAGATAATTTCATCAAAAACACATCTTGACAAATCGCATCCATGAGCTGATATGTTCCTTGATTACGGATTAGCAAATGTTCATACAAATGCAATCCCCTTGCATCTACAATACCCGCAGGCTCTATATTCACGCTTTCAAAGGCATCAAAGTTCATCGTACGTACTTTTACTGCTCTAGTCCCTAACATAAGCTTACGATTAAAACAAACATATACTCCTTGAACATTCTCTTGCGCAGAAGCAAAAGCCATGCGAATATTATCTACTCCATCACTCAATGGATGAAGCAACGGAAGTTGTGAACCAGTTACGATCACTGGAATATCAATATTATGTAACATAAAACTAATGGCACTTGCTGTATATGCCATGGTATCCGTACCATGTGTTAATACGATGCCATCATATTCCTTATGTACTTCATCAATTCTACGAGCTATGATTTGCCATTCCTCTGGTTGCATATTACTACTATCCAAATTCAACAGGTCTTCACAAACCACTTCTATTTCATTTCCTATATCACCTAAATGCGACAGGATATCATTGCTTCTTAAGGAAGGAATCAATCCCTCATCACTTTCACTAGAGGCAATCGTACCTCCAGTTGTAATTAACAATATTCTTTTCATATTCATCGTCCTTTTTCCACTCCTTATTATAGCTCATATAAATAATATTTTCTCTTATTTCTAGTGATTTCATAAAAGAAAATGTTTTATCTTTCTTCCATTACTTATGGTAATCGTATCTAGCTTGTAAGCACATCTTAGAATATCTCAATCATATGTACAACTACCTTTTTAAAAATACAAGAAATCGAAAATAATACTTGCGTTTCTTATACAACTATGGTAGGATAATATGGCACTGTAATCGTGGCGCGTTGGAGAAACGGTTAACTCACTTGCCTTTCACGCAAGCATTCACGGGTTCGAATCCCGTACGCGTCACCAAATAAAGAATATAAAGAGGCTGTAACGAATAAGAAACAGCCATAACATAAAAAAACACGTCAATCTCATAAGAGGAAGACGTGTTTTTTTGGTATAATTTAACTATGGAAAACAACAATGTGTTAGAGTTAAATT
>NZ_JBSPFA010000044.1:0-20159 GCF_053848885.1 Amedibacillus sp. YH-ame10 | reverse complement strand
CCTTTTTTAAGCTCAATGAGCTGATTTCAACCTATATGACTCATATACAAGAAAAAAAGAGGTCGTAACCTCCTAGGCATCATCTGAATTTCCAAATGTGTCTATTTCGTTACAGCCTCTTTTCTATCGTTATTTTCCCAAACAGAAATTGGTAAACAAAGTATCTAATAAATCTTCTCGATGTACTTCTCCCAAAATTTCCTTTAGAGATGTATATGCATCTTGAATATCAATTTCTAACAAATCCAACGCAACACCATCCTTCATAGCTTGTATTGCCTGCATCATGGATTGTTTAGATTTCATCATTAAAGATATTTGACGTTCATTCGCAAGAATAGGTTCTTCAATAACAATCTGATGCTTATCAAACATCCTATGAATCTCATCAACGAGTTCTTGAATGTCATTTTGAATAGCACTGATTCTTATACCTTCTCCATCCGAATATAAATCTTTTTTATTATATACAACGATTCTAGTTTTATCTTTTGTTAATGCTAGGAGTTGTTCATCCTCTTCATCCAATCCTTGACTTTCATCCAACAGCACAAGGATTAGTTGTGCTTCTTCGATTGCCTTTAAACTTCTTTTGATTCCAATTTTTTCTACTGTATCTTCTGTTTCTCTAATACCCGCAGTATCAATCAAATTCAAAGTAAGTCCCTGTAAGTGTATCCTTCCTTCTACGATATCTCTTGTAGTTCCGGCAATATCGGTTACAATTGCTTTTTCCTCTTGTAATAAAGCATTCAACAAACTACTCTTCCCTACATTTGGTTTTCCAACGATTGCTGTTTTAATACCTTCTTTTATAATTTGTCCACTTTGTGCATTTGCTAATATTCGATCTATTTCATCTAGCCACTCCTTTGCCTTTGGCAAAAGAATATCGCTTGTAATTTGTTCTACATCATCATATTCAGGATAATCAATATTCACTTCAATATTGGCAATCATATTCAACATATTCTCAATCAAAGGTTCTAATAGTTTTTTTACACTTCCCTTAATTCCTTGTATTGCTAATTTTGAACTTTCATTTGTATCCGCTTGAATCATATCATTGATAGCTTCCGCCTGCGTCAAATCAATACGACCATTTAGAAAGGCACGCCTACTAAATTCACCTGGAGTTGCCAATCTTGCTCCCTGTGATAGAAGAATTTGTAAAATTTTCTTCGTAATAAAACGACCTCCATGACAATTGATTTCTACGATATCTTCACGGGTGAACGTCTTAGGTGCACGAAATACAGATATCAAAACTTCGTCTACTTCTTCCTTGGTGATAGGATCTATAACGAACCCATAATGAATGGTATGGCTTGTAGCATCCATAACCTTAACAGAAGTGATTGTACTTGCGATTCTTATAGCATCATCACCACTTAATCGTATAATCGAAATTGCCCCATCAACAGCAGCTGTTGATATAGCCGCAATTGTATCTTGTAGCATAAGTTCACCTTCTTCTTTAATCAATGGCTATATTATACCAATTTCCTAGCTATTGTAAAAGCGTAAAAAAAAGAAACACAAAAGCTTTTGCGTTTCTATATGGCGTTAGCATCCATTGAATACTTTGTACAATCCTGTGTTCTATGTAAGAATGCATATTCAATCAAATAACGTCGAAGTGTTACATGGTCTTCATATATTCCTTTTAAGAACTCATTGAGTTCATTCTCTGTATATACACGATGAGGTTCAAGTTCTTCACAGATTCTTCTCAACACCATGATTTTTTTCTTTTCTTTTGCGGGAATTTGTTTCAAACGCAATGGGTCTTGTGAAACAAACATCGTATCATATACTTGTTGTTGTTCTTCAAGCGTTGCCACAAAGCGTTCATCAACACCACGTGCATCATCATGTACATCGATTAAATCATCAAAGGAACCTTCCAAAGACAATTCATATAATGCCAAATACATGCGCATCTGTTTTGCTTTTTCTTTGAATACAAAGCGTTGATGACGCACAGTTGAAGGACTCGTATTTGTAAGTTCCGCAATTTCTTTATCACTTTTACCTTCGTACATATATTGTAACAATTTCTTTTGTACATCAGTTACTGTAGAACTCTTTTTATCCAACTGTAGTAGTTGTGCAAATACGGAACTGTGTTCTTTCTTTATATGCATTTCCATAGCCTTTTGTGCTCTATAAAAATGTCCATCAATTGGAAATATTTCTCCATCTTCGAAACAGGCATCACAAAAGTTACAATGGTATATATTGTGTTCGTCAAGGGTATAGCCGTTTTTGATATCTTCTAATCGTTTTCCTGCATTTTTCATGTTATCACCAACTTTGATTATAACATTTTTTTATTTAATTTGCGATATGATGATGAAAAACAGGAGTTTCATAATTGATAACTTTAAATGTATAACCTTTTTTTACTAAGTGTTCAATAATTGCTGGTAGAGCCTTCACTGTTGCGCTATTGCCTGCACCATCATGCATCAACAACATCACTTCATCTAATTCTCCTATTTCTTTTATCGCAGTAGATATGAGTGTTGCACTATCTAGACTACTATTTCCATCTCCATTACTCGCATTCCAATCATAGTACTGATACCCTTTCTTCAATAGTGTATCCGATAAAGACTTCATAATGCCATTACAATACTTGCGAGAAACGGTATTACTAGCACCTCCAGGAAAACGAAAGATATTTACTTTATGCCCAATTTGTTTTTCAATTAGGGTATTCACTTTTTCCATATCTTTCAAATACGCCTCTTCACTTGCGTAGATTTCTTTATAGTTATGCGAATAGGTATGAATACCAATCGCATGTCCTTTGTTAAACTCTTGGAAAATCAAGTCTTGATAGCTTGTATTCTCTCCAGTCACAAAGAAAGTTGCTTTTACCTTGTAGGCATCTAAAACATCCAATATAGCCTGTGTATTTTGACTAGGTCCATCATCAAAGGTTAGATATACAACCTTTTCTTGTTCTCCACTTACTGTTGTTGTGTTTTGCTTGTCATATGGTTGAAATTTCTGTATCCATAAGGATGCGCCAAATACAAACAATAAGAATATTACACAACAAATCACGACATCACGAAATGCTTCTTTTCTCATTGTATCACTCCCAAAACTAGCATTCCCTATTCTATTGGATTTATGTACCCTAGTATTTGTAAATGTAATATGCTATTCTAAATGAGAAAAGGAGATTTACAATGAATACATATACAAATAAATTTGAAAAACTATTAAAGGGAGTTGGTATTTTAGAAATGGTCTTTGGATGCATTTCAACTCTTATATTAATTACTTCTGTAATGAAACTTAGCAGTGGAGAATATGTATTGTTGATACCAATATGGCAATACGTGGGTACTGCAATAGTGCTTATTCTATTACAAATCTTTATGGGAGTGTTTGCGATTCGATATGCGAATACGGACAAGGTAAAATATTGTGTTTACGTTGGTTTTGCAATTATGATTTGCATTGCGCTCAATACTTTTATCTTAACTTCTTCACAAGATACAAACATTATATCCTTCTTAAGTTCCATTTTATTTCCTGCATTGTATACGGCTGTCGCAATAAATTTACAAAACTTTCATAAGCATGCATAGGGTATAAACGAATCATACTATGTATACGCCATAAAATAGGAGTGCAAAACTCCTTTTTTTCATGGTACACTCTGTTATAATAAGGATGAGGTGATTAATATGCGTTATGATGATAGTTTCATTCAAGCTTATTTACAAGAATCTCCATTATCAAAAGAACCCTTTTATAAGGATATCCGCAATTATCAAAAGCCTGATATAAAACGTAAAGATATTGTAGAAGAACTAAATACAAAGCTTTCTAGCATTGTTAATGATTTTCCAGTATTCAATCAGACTTTATGGAATATGCTGTTTTCAGATAAAGAAAGTTATTTAGATACTATATGTATCCTTCCTGTAGTTGGAAGTGATTCTATGAGCACACGTGTACTAAGAAATGATGAAACTTATATTCTTATAGATTTGATTTGTGTTGCGAATTATACACGCGTTGTATCTCAAATGGTATATATTTTAAAGAACCATATTACCTTTGAAGTTACAAAACTTTGTATCTTGAAACAGTACCCTTTATCAGGAGAGAATTATGCCCATATTTTAAATGCATCTGCTTTTATAAATGGTTTAGCTCACTATTTATCTTGGAATGAGTCTTGTGAACTGTATAAGTTTTATACTGAGAAATATGAACCACATAAAGAAAAAGCCTTTGGTTTATTAACACAAGCTATGACCATTGATAATCGCGCTATGCAACAGAAAATTATAAAACATATTCGTTCAAGTGAGCTTTGGGATCAATTTCCTGCTGTTGCGGGAATGTTCTATTTCGATGATATCTATCGGGAACTTGGAAAAAAAGGAATAAAGCAATTATATGCTATGGGTCCTAAAAACTTTATTGCTCACATCTTCGAACAAGAAAGTGATTCATAATGAATCATTGAAAAGATTTGCATCTTCCAACATGAGTGGATTTTTTGCTCTTTCATTATCCATTATGATTATGAATAGCCTTCTTCCTATACTTACACATACGAAGTGATACGCTGTTTTCCTCATAATGGACTTTTTTTAATCATTATGTAATTTCATCCATATCACAATGTGATTATCTTCTAGTAATCATCATAATATGGTACCATCATAATCTTCTTATGTAACTGTATCTTTGTATCCCATACCCCTACGTGCAATTACATAATTTGCACTCATATGGATACTCCTTCCCTTTGCTTTCCTATATTTCCCCTCTCCTATTTTACTAGTGTTTCTTGGATCAACACAATTGAAGCATACGTTTCAATGTCCTGTCGAACACATTCCCTAGCGATTTTTTCAAGTTCTTGATAGTAGAATCTTTGTGACATCGTCACTGTTTTCATGAGCACCTTTCTTGTCTTTTTCATAGTATAACATAGTACAAATAAGATGCAATTCTATATATGATATATTTTGATGCGTCCCTTAAAATATACCTTGTTTGTCCTATATTTTCGAAAAATAAATAACGTAATCTAACAACTATCTAGCTTTCTATTTCATAATGCAGATTTTTAGTAATTTTGTAGTTTGTTTACAAACAGAACTTTCCTATTAAATAAAAGACAACAGCTCAAAGGCTGTTGTCTTTAGTAGTTATTTGGTGAAGCATCCGATGTATGGTTATGCTCTTTTTCTGCTTTGATTTCAAAGTGTATCATCAAGGATAACAATGCTCTCAGCAGAATAATAGCACCTAAAACATAGATTTCACTTATGTTTCTTACCAATACCGTTTTTAAAATTTCAGCTCCCATTTTGAATTCTAACCCTAACGCTAATGCATTGGCTAATTCAATTCGAATAGGATGTTCATCGTCTTTTATACTTGCGATGACGTAATGGTAGAATGCTTTTGTTGAGCCAATCAAAATAACGATGACTCCAATAATTTCCAAGATCGAAATGATCTCTGGCAAAACTTGTTCTAAGAAATGCTCAAGCATAATCATTTCCTTTCTTTACATATGTATTCTATGTTTTTATGATTCTGCGTAACGTGAAACGATTTCACTTACTGGTCTTGATTCTTCAATTGCTTTTATAACTTCTCCAAGGATTGGTCCAACAGATAAAACAGTCATCTCAGGATATTGTGCAGCTTTATCATCTTGTGCAATCGTATTTGTACAAACAAATCCATCAAGTTCACATGATTTTAAACGTTCAATAGCAGGGCCTGATAATACTCCATGAATACATGAAGCATAGACAGCAGTTGCCCCTTTGTCTTTTAACATCTTAATACCTGCAGTTAAAGTTCCTGCTGTATCTACGATGTCATCAATTACAACCGCAACCTTACCATTTACATCCCCAATGATGTTCATAGCTTCTGCTACATTTGGTTTTGGACGACGTTTATCAATGATTGCTAATGGCGCATGTAAAATTTCTGCTAACTTTCTAGCACGTGTTGTTCCACCATGGTCTGGAGATACAACAACGATATCATCTAAGTCCTTTTCTTTGAAATATCTTCCGATGATTGTAATTGCTGAAATATCATCTGCAGGAATATTGAAGAATCCCTGAATCTGAGTTGCATGAAGCTCCATTGTAATTACACGGTTAGCTCCAGCTTTTTCTAACAAGTCTGCTACTAATTTCGAAGTAATAGGTTGTCTTGCTTTTGCTTTGCGATCTTGTCTTGCATATCCAAAATATGGCATTACAACAGAAATGTGTCCTGCACTTGCACGTTTGCATGCATCAATGGCAATCAACACTTCCATAATGTTGCTAGAAACTGGAGCACAAGTAGATTGAATGATATATACATTCTTTCCACGTACAGATTCTCCAAGTTCTACCATGATTTCACCATCAGAGAAATGTTTTACATCACATTGTCCTAAAGGTATTCCTAATTCTGCTACGATTTCATTTGCTAATTCTACACTTGATGTTAATGCAAATACTACTGTCTTCTTTTCCATTCTCCTACAATCCCTGTACCTTTCCTATTTGTTCTTGTATGTGGTTCCAAAGCCTTTTTTGATTGACTGACGAGATCTAGCGATTGCCATATCTCCATCGTCAACAGAGTCTGTAATTGTTGAACCCGCTGCCAATAATACATTTTCGCCAACGGTTACTGGCGCAATCAAATTACAGTTACTTCCAATAAATGCTCCATCTTTTACAGTGGTGCGGAATTTATTCTTACCATCATAATTTACGGTAACGACTCCACAACCAACATTGATCTTCTTACCAAAGTCAGAATCTCCAATGTACGTAAGATGTGCACATTTACTACCTTCCCCAAAGTAGGAATTCTTAAACTCAACAAAATTTCCAATACGGCAATCCTGTGCAATCTCAGTATGATTACGAAGATGTGACATAGGTCCTACCGTAGTATGTGAACCAACTTTACTCTCTACGATTTTACTACTATCAATGACTACATGATCACCAATAATCGCATTACGCAAGAACGAATTCGGAAGAATTTCTGTATTCTTTCCGATTACAGATTCACCTTGAATATGAACGTTTGGATAAATAATTGTGTCTTCACCAATCACAACATCAACATCAATATATGTGTTCTCAGGATCTACAATAGTAACTCCATTTACCATATGTTTGTTGTTAACATAACGTTTTAACCACGTTGCTGCTTTTGATAAATCTACACGATCATTCACACCCATTGTTTCATCTGGATCATCCACAATCATAGCATTTACAGATTCGCCTTTTTTATTAAATATTTCTACTAAATCTGTTAGATAATACTCATTTTGAGCATTTTCATTTTTAATTTCTTTTAAGCCTTCAAATAACCCTTTGTTATTGAAACAGAAAATTCCTGTGTTGATTTCCTTAATTTCTAATTCTTCTTCACTACAATCTTTTGCCTCTACAATCTTGCATACATTGCCATTTGTACCACGTACAATTCTTCCATAACGTGCTCCATCTTCAAGCACAGAAGTCAAGACTGTACAAGCATAGCCTTTATTCGCATCAAACGCTGCCTGTATTGTTTCTGGTTGAATGAGTGGTCCATCCCCACACAATACAATGGTATCGCCTTCTACATCTGCCAAACTCTGAGCTTGCATAACTGCATGTCCAGTTCCTAATTGAGGTTCCTGAAGCGCATATTCCACTCCATCACCTAGATATTCTTTTACACTTTCAGCTCCATGTCCAACAACAACAACGATACGATCTACATCGCACTTTCTCAAACTTGAAATAATGTGTCCAATCATGGGTTTATTCATTACTGGATGCATTACTTTATTGAGAGAAGATTTCATTCTTGTTCCTTTACCAGCTGCCAAAACTATCGCAGATTTCATAAAAACATACCTCCGCCTTATATTTTACCAAAATTTCGCGATAAATAAAAGGTGTTCCTATTTTTTATTCCATAAATGCTAGTTAAAATTCCTTACTTTATGCTATGATAAACGTAACTGAGAAAGGATGAACTACATGAATAGTAGAAAACTTATATTTTTTGATATAGATGGTACGCTGGTAGATAGTACCACTCATACAGTACCAACGTCTACACAAGACACTCTAAAACGCCTGAGAGAAGCTGGACATATCTTATGCATCTCTACAGGAAGATCTTTAATATCCTTAATGGAGGCAGGGTTTCACGAGCTCATTGACTGGGACATTTACTTGTGCAACAACGGGCAGGCAATCTATGACCATGAACAGAAAAACATTCATC
Organism: Amedibacillus sp. YH-ame10; assembly: GCF_053848885.1. Taxonomy (NCBI): domain Bacteria; kingdom Bacillati; phylum Bacillota; class Erysipelotrichia; order Erysipelotrichales; family Erysipelotrichaceae; genus Amedibacillus; species Amedibacillus sp. YH-ame10. The sequence goes on along the minus strand of NZ_JBSPFA010000044.1, from coordinate 11,861 downwards.
TTGTGCCAATTCCACCTCGTGCAGTAGAAGCATGTATTGCCAAAGCTAACGAATTAAATTCTCCTCTATTTATTATTGGAGAAATCAATCGTCTTACCAGAGAGGCTGATGAAAATGTTATCACCTCCGCAAACTTCTTTAACGAAGTTATTCCACCCGTTATTCCATACGATGGTAGTCCTGTCATCATGATGATTGCTTATGGTCCTTTTGGATACGACTATAAAGATTATCAAGACATTGAAGATCTTACGTTTATTCCAGGACAATCAAATTACTCTGATGTCGTTTTAAAAGGACACAATAAATTCTTAGGTATCCAGTTTGTGCTAGAACATTTCAATATGAAAGAATATATTGCGGTTGGAGATAGCTTAAATGATTATGATATGATTAAAAATGCAAGCATTGGTATAGCTATGGGAAATAGTTGTGAACCTATAAAAGAAATCGCCGATTTTATTACAGATGATGTATTGCATGATGGAATTCTTCACGCAATGACAAAATGTGAACTTATATAACCCTAAACAGTAAGGATTTTTCCTTACTGTTTTTTATGTCCAAGAAAAAGGGCATCTATTGAAAGATACCCTACGCTTTATGAATTTCTCTACAAGGAAATATGAGTTCTATACTAAAACAATCCATATCTTCATCAATGCTTACATTCCCACCCATTTCTTTCATCATCTTGGTAATGCTCTTAAGTCCAATATGTGTACTTTCTTCTTTTGTCGCATCTTTTTTCTTTTTATTCTTTACCTTAATCGTAACTAAACCTTGGTGCACTGATAAACTTACAACCACCATATCTTTTTCTGCATACTTACAAATATTAGAAAGTAAATTATCATAGATACGATTCATTAACTTATGATCCGCACGTATTTGAAATGGTTGTTTGTCAAAGGCTTCATATACTTTTATATGACGCTCTTTTAAATCATCACAGAATAAACCTAACAAACCTTTAATGTCATCTTGTGTAAATGTAGATAAATCTACATCATCATTTTGTGCATATACCAAGAAATGATTGAACAAACGATCTGACATCCCCTTAATTTGTGCAGCTTTTTCTTTGCTTTTATGAATATATTTATCCTTTTCTTCATCCGTTTTATATATCTTTAAATCGACGATATCCAAATACCCAATCAAAGAGGTAAGTGGAGTGCGTAAATCATGGGACATTGCGGTTACTAATTCTTCATTTGCTTTACGAGCATCTTCCTCTTTACTCATATTTTCATAAAGAGCACTACGAAGATGATTCAACTGTTTTGCAAGATCAGTTATTTCATCACTTCCCTTATACATGATGGTATGATGATAATCACCATTCTCAATCAATTTCATCTCCTCGCTTATTTCTAAAACATAACGCATCTTACGATGAACATATATCATAATGATACTTATAAACAACAATACAGCGAATACACAAATAATTATCAAATAACGAATCATAAAGACAACCCCTTGATAAGAATCTACATATAATGTATACGTTCCATCATAGAAGTGTAAATCGTATTGTTTTGAAAGTGGTTCATATAAGCGAACCATAAAACTTGATGTTTGTATATATGCCTTATTCTCTAGATTACTTATCAAATACTCGCGGTCAACGTCTGCTTCCCCATCATATAAAAACATCGTTAACCCTTTGAATTTATGCATTTCTTTTTGAATATTTTTACTATCTTCTTTTGATATATTTTTTTCAGTTATATTACTTTGTAACGTTTTGATTTGTTCACTCGTTTGTTTTTCTATTGCACTCTTATCATTGAACATATAGAACATACGGTAACGATTGAAAAACAACATCCAAAATACAAGTACCGAAACACATGCAGCCACAATTACAATTCCTATTAATTTTAAAGATAATCTTGAAATCCTCATCTTCCTATTCAAAACGATACCCCTTTCCCCATACCGTCTTGATATACATTGGATTCTGAGGGTCTACATGAAGCTTCTTACGTAAGTTTCGCATATGTACCATAATGGTATTGTTTGCAGTATACAAGTATGGACTTTCCCATATGATTTCATATAATTCTTGATTTGAAAACACCCTTTTAGGCTCACATAACAACAACATTAAAATACGATACTCTATTTCTGTTAACGCAACACGTTCTCCATCTACATGTACCTGATTATTTTCAAGATTCACCATCAAATTATATTTTTCCACAATTTTAGAATCATGTGTTCCTTCTTTTCCCTTATATACACAATATCTTCTCAACAAAGCTTTTACTCGAGATATTAGTTCATTATAGGAGAATGGCTTCACCAAATAATCATCTCCACCACAAGAAAACCCCAATGCCTTATCTCCATCTAATGTCTTCGCAGTTAAAAACAAGATAGGAGCGTTACTTTTCTCGCGTATTGCCCTACATGCTCTGTAACCATCCATCTCTGGCATCATGATATCCAAAATGAATAAATCGATACCATCTATACAAGCAAGTGCCTCATTTCCGTTTTCAGCCTCTACGATTTCATAGCCTTCATTGCTCAGTAATACATTTACTACTTCGCGAATTTCTGGACTATCATCCGCAATCATTATTCTCTGTGCCATACATTAGACCTCTCTTCTTGATTCTATTATACAATATTCAACGATAGATTCACTATAGGCATGCATGATAATTAAGATACATTAAGATTTCTTTCGTAGTCTTTTTCTATAGAGGGTGGGATAATACGAAGTAAAGTGAGGTCTAAGAGATGAAATTGTTAAGTATCGTTGTACCATTATATAATGATCAACATGGATTGAATGTTTTCTATCAACATGTGATTAGAGATTTAAAACAATTAACAGTTAATTATGAATGCATTTTTATAGATAACGGTTCTCATGATGCGACGCTTTCTATTTTACGAAACCTAACAGAAAAAGACTTTCATTGTCATTATATCTCTACAAGCCATAACCTTAGCGTCATGGAAGCTTTGTATATTGGTATGCAACATGCACAAGGAGATGATATTGTTATTATGGACATTTATCATCCGACCTACATGATAAGTAAACTCTATGAAGTTAAGGAAGAAAAACATGCTAGCGATATTGGTGGATTCCTAAAAGCAAAGAATGCTTCTTCTAAAAAACAAAAGCATTTAAGAATTATAGACGCTGATATTATTATGGAATATATTGCACAACAGGATTTTGATGGATTCAAAAGCTATTTGAATCATGATCATAAAAACATACTTTGGTTGCCATATACAAATATGGAGGAAAAGAAAAATACTCAATTCCAAAAATTGTTATCTTCGTTGAATATAAAATATGAGAGACGATTCATATATATTCTCTTTTGTTCTTTATTGACTACCTTATTCTTTATCCCGTCTATTTTAATTCTTCACTATCAACTTGAGTTTGAATACAGCGCATATATCTCAGTATTACTAACGCTTTGTATTTATGCCATTCTTGAAGCTATGCATTCTAGATACTGTTGTTTCCATGCTTCAACTCGACAAGAAAAAGTAAAAGAATCAACATTTTAAGCAACCTATAAAATACAAATAACAGAGTCTTGTAGCGCGAGTAATCAAGATTCTTTTTTTTATATAACAGAATAGATATGTATGTAGTTTATGCAATAACTTGCGATTACATTATTTCTCTTTTTACTCATATCCACATAATGCATTATATTTATTTCATTTTCTTTTTTACAATATTTATAAGAATTCATAAAATCTAATGAAATAAATTGCGGATTGTTATACAATTAAGATATAGAAACACTGACTGGTATTTTCAAATCGGAGGGAGTACTACATGGACGCATGGAACAAAAAATCAATCATAGATTTTACACAGCGCTTACTAAAAATATATTTTGAAACAAGGGATGTTGAACATTTATCAGAATATATGCGAAATGATATTTCATGGATTGGCACTGGACAGGATGAGTTTTCAAATTCTTTTGAAGAGTCTATGCGCTCCCTTTTAAAAGATAAAGAAGAATATAGTGGATGTTTTGAAATCAAAAACACCGACCTAGATATTACATTTTTAGATGACAATGTTTGTGTTGTGTATGGAAATGTATACGCAATCGCACAAGATAGTAAAATAGCACCAGAACATTTGCGTTTAACATTTGTAGTTGAGAATATGGATGGAACGTTAAAGGTAACACACTTACACTCTTCTCATCCAGATAATAATCAAGGGGATGGAAACTATTTCGTTAAGCAAGAAGACCGTGAAGATAATAAATATTTACGTCAAGCTTTACATGATCGCAATCAACAACTAGCAGATTTGATAGTAAATATCCCTGGTGGTATTCATCAATGCAAGGACGATGAAGATATCACACTTATTTCCATGAGTGATGCTTTTCTAACCATGTTTGGATATACCAAAGAGGAAATAGAAACTCTCTTTGATAATAAATTTATGAATATGGTTCATCCTGCTGATCGCAAAGGGATGAAAGCAAGCATGAAGGAACAGCTCAAACATGGTACGAAAATGGAATTGGAATACCGCGTATTATGTAAAGATAGAGAACCTATTTGGGTTTTAGATAAGGGATGTCTTGTGAAAGACTCTAGCATAGGTCCATGCTTTTATTGTTTGTTAATAGAAATCGAACAACGAAAACAACAGGAAGAGGAATTGCGTCTTTCTTTAGAGCGACATCAAGTCATAATGGATCAAGCAACGGATATTATTTTTGAATGGGATATACGAAAAGATACACTTACGTTCTCTACTAATTGGTTCAAAAAGTTTGGATATACTGCAATCGAACAGAACATTAGTGAAAGGATACCTGGGTCTACAAACATCCATTCTGATGATATATCTGCATTTGTTGATATTATGAAAAATACTTCTGCTGGTGTACCTTATTCTGAAACAGAATTCCGTATACGCAATAAGCAAGGGAATTATATATGGTGTCGTATACGTGCTACTACACAGTTCACACCTGACAATCGACCTATCAAAGCAGTTGGTGTTATTGTGGATATCGATGAAGAAAAGAAACAAAAACAACTTCTTCTTGATCAAGCACAACGTGACGCATTAACAGGCTTGTACAACAAAGCAGCAGTACAAGCTTTAGCAGAACAAAAGATGCAAACAAAAGGACTGCGATGTTATCAAGCACTTATGATTTTGGATATTGATCAGTTCAAAGCTGTGAATGATACCTATGGACATTTGTGTGGGGATTCTGTTCTCTCTGATGTTTCTGCAGTATTAAAAAACCATACACGTTCAAGCGATATTGTCGGGCGTATTGGTGGAGATGAATATTTAGTATACCTTCCTGAGGTAAAAGATGAACAAAGCGCTAAGATGAAAGTGGAACAACTTCTTGAAGCTATCCGTATGATTATTCCTGATCTTGGGGCCGCACCAATTACATGTAGTATTGGTGTGACAATTGCGCCACGTGATGCAATTGATTTCTACACACTGTACAAACATGCGGATCAAGCATTGTATCACCAAAAGCATAAAGGACGTAACGGAGCATCTTTCTATGATGAAACACAAGTATACGATTATGAAGAATCTATATTCAGCGCTGTAAATGATAGCATTGTATCCGATGAACATAAGGTTGTGGATGAAGGACTAGCACAATATGCATTCCGTACACTTTACGGGGCAAAGGATATAGGATCTACAATTTCTCGTTTATTAGAAATTATTGGACATTCCTTTGATGTAAGTCGTGTATATATATTTGAAAGTTCGCAAGATCGCAAGTATTGTTCTAATACATTTGAATGGTGTAATGAGGGTGTTTCAAAACAGATTGATAAACTACAAAAGATTGCATATGTAGATGATTTGGGTGATTATTTAACAAACTTCAATGAAGAGGGTATGTTTTATTGTGAAGACATAAAAAATCTCCATCCAGATCTTTACAATATACTCCAACCACAAGGAATACGTTCCATGTTGCAATGTGCAATGCTTGATGAAGGCGAGTTTGTCGGCTATGTCGGATTTGATGAATGTAGAGAAAACCGTTCTTGGACAACTCGAAGGGTAGAGTCCTTCAAATTGACAGCTGATGTATTATCATCTTTTGTGATCAAGTATAGACAAAAACAAAAGCTACAAAAATAACTGTATGCTATCTCTTTCGTACCTTTGAAAGAGTAGCATTACAATCGGAATTGGCAAAGCAGAGTCCTCCCCCTTATCTCTGCTTTGCTTTTTTATTTTCTTCCATCGATTATAGTTTATACTCATATATATTATGATAAAAATAAATATTATATGTAAAACTATCTTTAATTATTGTCAAGTAAACTTGACTTTTTTGTGTGCTTTATGCTAGTCTTAATGTAGGAATAAAATTAATATAGTAAAGATTATGTAAGGAGGAAAAGAGAACGTATCGTGGGAAAAAATTTAAAGTTAAAGTCTGCACGAGCAGCTCTTGATATGACACAAAAAGATTTAGCGGAAGCAATAGGAGTAAGCAGACAAACAATGAACGCTATTGAAAAAGGAGATTACTATCCGTCTATAAAACTTTGTGTCGACATATGTAAAGTCTTAGATAAAACCTTAGATGAATTGTTTTGGGAGGATTGATCATGAAAAAATCAGGACATTTGGATGAACTTCAACTATTAAAAAGAGGAAATATTTTCAAGCATGGATTATTTTCTCTTATAGGGCTACTATTAATCAATGCACTGTTGTATTCTTGTGGAATACAGTGGACAGAAGGCAAATGGTCGGAACTGACTATTATCCTTTTCGTTGTGGTATTATGTATCATCGAGTTTATCTGTTACGATATATATCCTTTGACAGAAAGAAAGCAAAAGCGTTTCATATATTTTTCAGGTTTGTTCGGTCTGTTGGCTATAATTGCCTGCATGTATGATTTTATATTTGAATATGCCAAAATAATTGTAAATGGAAAAATTTCAGAAAGTGCTCTAGGCGTGATTTATGGGGCAATGTTATTATCAACATTTATTGCCTATAAGCTGAAAACAAAATATAATGCTAATCACGAAATTGACGAATAAGGAGGTATGAAAATGAACACACCAATTTGGGTACCTTTCATCATTGTTGTTATACTTGTCATAATATCAATTATTTTATTACTGGGAAAAGCCAGCTTTTTGATTGCTGGATACAATATGTTACCAAAGGAGAACCAGCAAAAATATAATACGAAAAGACTTTGTCGTGTTGTTGGATGCGGTTCAAGTGTTATAGCCATAATTCTAGGAGTAGCAACATTTTATCGTTTTGAAATGCCTCCAGCTATATCTTGGATTATTCCGTGGGGATTATTTGCTACAATAGCAGTTGTGGCAATTTTAGTTCATACAATATGTTGGAGAAAGCCATGAACGTTTACTTCTAAAAAAAGGAAAAAGCCTTTCCTAGATAATCCGCAATACATATTGATGATTGAGGCATTGGCTACTAATTCAACGAAGAAAAAGCATAGGCTGTGTATCTCTATTCAGTGAGTTACATACTATGTATGCTTTTTTATTATTTATCATGCGTTTTTATTCATAGCATCATATTTAAACTCTTTCATAAGTGGTAAACTTAACTCTTAAAGCCAATGTTTTACTTATAAATCTAGTGTTTAAACGAAAATCGGTATTTTATCTAAATTTATTATAACAAATAAAATTTTTAATTATGTATTTTACTCTTCTTTTTCCTCAAAGCAATTACACAAACAAATGATAGAGATATAACAATCATAACTACATACATATGCGTGTTGTCTTTTTCTACTCCTGTTACAACATCTTTTGTGCTATTGTCACTTGATGAATCTTTGTTAGGAGGAGTAATTGTAGGTACTTCTTCGGCATTCCAAGCATATACTGCATAGTAGCTTAAATGTGTCACTTTAAACATTAAAACATCTTTTTCTTCAGATAACATAGGTATGAACTCTTCTACTTTTTCACCTAGTTCATTTATATAAACAACTTTGTAATTAGTATAATTTCGTTCATTTTCTTTTAATTTGATACTTACCCAAATCTCCGTGTTTTTTATATTTACACGATCATTATCTAACAACAAATAAATATCATACACACTCTTCAAGTTCTGACTATCTTGTACAAACTCTTTATCATTGGCATCAATTTGCAAAACATAACGACTGTCTTGTGCATTTTCAAATCTAAGATTTCCATCCGTTGTATCGTAGAAATCTTTTAACCAATGAGCATATAATATTTCATCTTCTACAACATTCACTTTATCAGTATCTTTTTTTTGTGTTCCTTTTCCATATGGTTGTGTATACCAGCCACCAAAGATAAGCGTTCCATTCGAAGGTGTTGGTAGCGCTCCATAGACTTGATCATAAACAATTTCTTTTTGTTGCATTGTTTCTTCTCCATTTTTAGCATCAAAGAAAACTTTGGAAGTAATGTTCTCCCATTTTGCATAAATGGTTGTATTTTGAATGATTTGTTGGTTATCAAAATCCCATTCGATCGTATAATTCTCATTTTGATACCAGCCTTTAAATGTATATCCTTTTTTAGTTGGATTAGTTGGTTTTGTAATCACACTACCATGTTCTACAGTTGCGCTATCTAATGTTGTATTTGCAAAGGTCACTGTATATTTATTAATGTTCCATTTAGCATACAACGTTATAGGTCTAATAACAGTATCATTATCAAAATCCCAACGTGTCACGAATGTTGATTCTTTGAACCAACCTCCAAATGTATAACCTGTTTTACTTGGATCTGTTGGCTTTAGAACTTTATTACCATAATCAATTGATTGACCAGGGATTCCTATTTCATCAAAGGTTACAGCATACTTATTGATCTCCCATTTGGCGTAGATAGTTGTATTTTGAGTAATCTTATCATTAGTGAAATCCCATGTTGTATTATATGTTGGTTCTTTATACCACCCTATAAACGTATATCCTGTTTTGTTTGGATCTTCTGGTTTTGTAACTACGCTACCATGTTCTGCTGTTGTACTATCTAATGCAGTATTAGCAAAGGTCACTGTATACTCATTGATCTTCCATCTTGCGTATATCTTTGTATTTGCGGTAATAATATCATTGGTAAAATCCCAAGGAGTTGTAAAGTTTGATTCTTTGTACCATCCCTTAAAAGTATAACCAGTTCTACTTGGGTCTGTAGGTTTATCAACAGGAGACTTTTCTTTAACGACTACTTTAGAGTCCGCTGTTCCATTATTTGCTACAAATGTTACATCATACCCCCATGCTGCATATAGTGTAATATTGTCAATTACTGTGTCAGTATCAAAATTCCACTTTGTAGTAAGCGCACTATCTGTATACCAACCAACGAAGGATACACCGGCTTTCGTTGGATCACTAGGTTTAGTTATCAAATCTCCTTCTTGTACTTCTACTGAATCAACATTATTTCCACCTCGTGAATCAAAAGTTATTGTTTTTGCCCATCCAGCATATAAAGTCAAATTCATATACTCATCAGTAGTTAAATCAACACCTGTTGTATCTGCTACAAATGGTGTTGTACATTCTTCATCCGTATACCATCCAGTAAACGTTGAATCCTGTTTATTTGGCGTAAATTTATCAGCAATAGTTTTCTTTGTTACCGAAAATTCGTCTCTATTCGCAAAAACAAAATGATCAAAATAACGAACTTCTTCTTCATCAGTAGCAAATTTTCCTCCATTGGCATTATACAGTGGTCCTCCATATGTTCTTCCAGTGATTGTCTGGTCAAAACCTGATAACTGTGACGCTTTACTAATGATAATCGTTGGAACTGGCTCACTAATAGTAGGATCTGCAATGGTAAACACATCTTTGATACCAAGACTCGAAGTTTGTAAATTTGGAGTATTAAAATCTTCTAAATCAAACACTTGAACCGAAGAACAATTGACAAATGCTTGTGCCATAAAGAGAATCGCTGTTGAATTGAAGCTGCTTAAATCGATTTTCTTTAATGACTTACAACCATTAAACATATCACTTATAGTTCTTACCCTATTTAAAGCTTCTGCAGGCTCTGGTGCTGTAGTAAAGCCAGACACATCTAGGTCTACAAGTGATTCACACCCAGCGAACATTTTATCTATTTGATTTACTTTTAATGTATTAAAATTTGTGACATCCAATGCTTTGACTTTCTTACAATTCAAAAACATGCTATTCATACTTATAGCATTACCCGTATTAAAATTACTTACATCGATGATTTCTAAATTTTCACAGTTATAAAACATTTCTGAAAATGCAGTAACATTCGTTGTATCAAATCCTGAAACATCTAATGTTCGTAAGGAAACACAGTTAGAAAACATCCTTGCTGTATTTTTTACGGACGAAGTATTAAAGCTTGATACATCTATCGATGTTAACAATACATCGTCATGGAACATATCTTCCATCTTTTCTACTTTGCTTGTATTAAAACGCATGCCTTTTATCTGCTTTAATGATTTATTTTGTTGGAACATTCCTGACATAGAAGTTACATTGCTTGTGTCCCATCCCGTCACATCAACAAATTCTAATTTTCCATTTAAAGTAATAGCATTGCTCATGTTTATAATATTGGATGTATCTAAATTACTTAAATTAAGCGTAGTTAATGCACTTTTTGCTCTGAAAACGCTCGTTAAAGTGTTCTGAACCAAAGTGACTTTGCTTCCTGTATCCTCAATAGTAATAGATGTCGTAGTTGAAGGGAAAAAGCTCTGATATTTACTCGAATCTGAACTAATATCGATAGCTACCTTTTTACCATCAATAAGAGATGGAATTACAATATCTAAATTACTCCCAATGTATTTTGTAAGAATATATAAATCTCCATTTAACAAATATTCCCAATTAGATAACACATCTGTTGCACTGCGCGTTGCATTTCCACTTGCTACTGCTTTGGGCTGTTCTCCTATGGAAGATATATCGCTTGTTTGCTCTTTTATATCAGTACGAGGTGTTTGCTCTTCTACTGATCGTTCGCTTTCTTTTACTTCTTCAACATCACTCTCTTCTTGAATGAGGTTTTCTTCTTGTGTAGTATCTACTTCTTGATCAGCTCCTGTTGTAACAACATTCTCCTCACCAGCCGCATCAACAACATTCTCATGAATTTGAAATACGCTACATGTTAGTAACAACACTAACATAATTTTGCGTATCTTGTTTAATAGGTCATTTTTATGATTGTTTTTTCTTTTCATCTTACCTTCTCCTTTTTTACTAAAAATCAGCAATATGTATGCAAAAAAATGTCACAGAACAAATTTCATTTTGTGCCAAGATTATTTATCATTTTCATGATGATTATATCTACCAACGCTTACATACATACCATTAAATCCCTTTTTCATACACGCCTCCGTTCATAAATCTATAGATTTTGAGACTATGCCATAAAAAAGATTTTGTTTATAAATGGCGAAAAAAAAGAATAAAACATGACAGATTACAAGGAAATATAGCTATCTAGATAGCTATACTTTTACAAATTACTATATAAATTATAACATGTTTTTACATAAAATTACTTGCTTTTTTGCAAGCTCGCCCTCTTTCAGAAACCCCTTTCAATAGAATTTCCAACAATGAATATACCCCTATGTGACTATATCGGAAAATAAATTGATTTAAGTTCAAGATTGTCATAAACATACCTCTTATAAGTAAGAACTAAATATTTATAAAAAAGATGTCCTGAAGGACATTCCGAAAGATTAAATTTCGCCTGTAGATATAGTATACTATCTATAGGTGATTTTTTTGATTAAAGACTCTTCTGTTTTCGCTAAAAAAGAACTTGCT
>NZ_JBSPFA010000043.1:0-20201 GCF_053848885.1 Amedibacillus sp. YH-ame10 | reverse complement strand
ATATTTTCTTTACAGATTACTATAAACAAGTAAAATACTGAACCGCCGTATACGAGACCCGTACGTACGGTGGTGTGAGAGGGACGAAATAACATTAATGATTATTAGTCTCTACTCGATTTATTTATCACTAGGCATGTTCCATGCCGTATGATCTGTATGAAGTAATCTCTCTGCTAAAGGAGATAAAGGCTTCTCTAGAAATTCGTCATACAATGCTTGTACTTTAGGGTTTTCATGAGAAAATCTTAGAGTCGCGTGGTCATCTAGTTGGTAAAGTGATTGAGCACGTATTGAGGCCATTTCTTGACCATCCCAAATTGGTTGTCCACCTCCACCACTACATCCTCCAGGACATGCCATTACTTCTACAAAGTCGTAGGATACTTCTTTGCGACGCATAGCTTCCATGAGCTTACGAGTGTTTCCTAATCCACTTACGACAGCAGTACGAACAGTAGTTCCTTGTATTTCAAAGTTTGCTTCTTTCCATGCTTCCATACCACGAACCTCTTTAAATGCCTCAATTGGTGCATTTTCTTTGGTAAGGAAATAATATGCACTGCGTAATGCGGCCTCCATTACACCGCCAGTTGCGCCAAAGATAACACCAGCACCACTTGCAGTACCTAATGGATCATCTAATGTAGTCTCTTGTAAGGAAGCCACATCAATGTGTTCTGCACGAATCATACGTACAATTTCACGAGTCGTTAATACAACGTCTACATCTTTGTATCCAGAATCATTCATGTTTGGTAGTTCTATTTCATGCTTCTTTGCAACACAAGGCATAATCGAAATGACGTAGAGTTGTTTAGGGTCAATATTTAGCTTTTGTGCTAGATATGTTTTTGTAATTGCGCCAAACATTTGATGTGGTGATTTTGAAGTAGATAGATAAGGTACATATTCAGGAAACTGTGATTTCAAAAAGCGAACCCATCCAGGACAACAAGAAGTAAACATCGGCATTTCTTTTAATTCGCCATGGGTAAAGCGTTCTAAAAATTCATTGGCTTCTTCCATAATGGTCAAGTCTGCCGCAAAATCTGTATCAAATACATAGTCCGCACCCATTTTCTTGAAGGCACAAGCTAAGCGTTCTATGGTTGCTTCTTCTCTGCTTAATCCTAATTGTTCTCCCCAAGCAACACGAACTGCAGGAGCAATTTGTACTACTGTAATCTTATTAGGATCGTTAAATGCATCAAAGACTGTTTCTGTATCTTCACGCACATGAAGGGCGTTTACAGGGCAATGTGTTATGCATTGTCCACATAAAGAACAATCTGCATCTTCTATTTTGCGATTATTAGATACGTTAACAGTTGTACGTGAACCAGTTCCAGACACATCCCACACTTGTAGATTTTGTATCTTATCGCAAATTTGTATACAGCGCATGCATTTGATGCATTTGTTTGCTTCACGAATCAATGGGAAATTCGGATTCCAAGGGAGATAACTTACATGTTTTTCATAAGGTAGTTTGGTGATTCCAAGATCATTGCTTATGGTTTGTAAGGAACAGTTTCCACTTCTTGAACAGTAGGCACATTCACAATCATGTTGAGAAAGTATCAACTGTATATTGGTTCTTCGTGTATCTCTTACTTTAGGTGAGTTGGTGAATAACACCATGCCATCTCGAACAACGGTATTGCATGCTGTTATTAATTTGTTTTTACCTTCTAATTCTACAACGCATACTCTACATGCGCCAATATCATTGATACCTTTCAAATAACATAAATGAGGGATATCTATATGTGCTAATTTAGCAGCTTCCATGATGGTCAAATGCTCATCACATGAAATGGTTTGTTTATCAATTGTTAGGGTTACCATTTTGTTGCTCGACCTCCTTTAAATACGCCAAATCCAAAATGATCACAACGTAAGCATCTGCCACATTCTTGCATAGCTTCTTCTCGTGTCATATTGAATTCGATAGGCTCAAAATCAGCACTACGATTCATATCTCTTTCTTTTAATTGTACACGTCCACAATTTGGACGATCCGCGAAGTTTGCTTCAGGTATTTCTACATCACATGAGATGATATGATTATATCCAAGATACTCATCGATGTTAGCGGCAGCTACTTTTCCTGCAGCAATTGCACGTATGACGGTAGCAGGACCTGTTACACAGTCTCCTCCGGCAAAGATTCCTTCCATGGAATTGATACCACTATGATCTAAGGCATCAATTGCACCATGTTTTACAGGAACACCTTCTTCTGCAAATTTTTGACTTTCAATTCCTTGTCCGATAGCCACAACAACAATATCACATGGAATACGTCTTTCTGGTAGATTTGCGTTCATTGGGGCAGGACGTCCATTTTTATGCATACCGATAATTTGAGGTTGTGTCCATAAGGCAACTACTTTGTTGTGCTCGTCAAGTTCAATACGAACAGGTGCTTCTAACTGCAATAATTCGCATCCTTCTGCTATGGCTCCATCCACTTCATCAGGAAGGGCAGTCATGTCTTCTTTCCTTCTTCGATATGCAATGCCAACCATAGAAGCTCCGGCACGTTTGCTACTTCTCGCAACATCCATCGCAACGTTTCCACCACCAATAACCAAAACACGTTGTCCAGTGAAATCAGGCATGATATCATCTCCAATATCACGTAGCATAGATACTGCAGAAATGACATTTTCTCCTTCTTCTCCAGGGATTCCTACTTTTTTATCTGTTTGTGCACCAATCGCCAAATACACAGCATCGTATTGGTTAGTAAGGTCTAGCAAAGTTATTTCTTTTCCAATGTCTACTTCTGTATGAACGTTTACACCAGTGGATAAGATCGTATCAATTTCATCATCTAATCGCGTTCTAGGAAGTCGATAGTTAGGTATACCATAACGAAGCATTCCTCCTAATTTCTTACGTTTTTCAAAGATTGTGCATTGATGTCCCATCTCTTGTAAATAGTAAGCGGCACTTAATCCTCCAGGACCACCGCCTACAATGGCAACTTTCTTACCTGTCTTTGGTGCACATGTTTCAGCAGGAACTTTTCCTGCTTCATCCACTGCGAAACGTTTTAATCCTCTAATGTTAATGGAGTCATCTAACATGTTTCTTCGACATCTTGCTTCACAAGGATGCTCGCATATAAATGCACATACGGAAGGGAACGGATTGTCCTTTCGAATTAAGCGCACAGCATCTTTATGATTTTCTTCTCCAATTAAGGCAATGTATCCAGGGATATCAACTCCTGCAGGACACATCGAAACACAAGGCACAGGTTGATTTAAACTACATGTACAGCGACCATGTAAAATATGTTCTTCATAGTCATAACGAAATCCTTTAATACCATGCAACACCATATTTGCTGCTTCATATCCTATGGCGCAATCTGCACTATCACAAATGATTTGTGCTGTTTTTTCAATCAAATCGATTGTATTTGATGTCGCATTTCCATCCAATACATCATCAATCAAACTTTGTAATTGTGCCAATCCTACACGACAAGGAACACACTTTCCACATGTCTGTGCGTGACACAATTTTAAGAAAGCACTTGCCATATCTACTGGACATAAACCAGGAGGACTGGCTACAATCCTTCTTTCAAGGTCTTTATACAAATCTTCTATGACACGTTGCGCTTGCGTCGTTGTCATAATCGTTAATCTGCTCATGTTCTACCTCCATAGCGGCTGCTTGTTACTTAAAGTATAACGCGAATCAAATGAGAAACCAATAGAAATAAGATGTGAATTTAAACGCTTACATTTTTTAGACGTTTTCATTAGAGTATACTATAGAGATAAAGTAATTATGGGTATAAAAAAGAATCGCAACGTATGTACGATTCGATTATTGTTTTTTAGTTTGCACTAAATGCAAGTTCATCATCTAAAGCATCTAGCATATTTAGAGAGTTGAATTTTTCAATTAGCTTTTCTACAGTAAGTGTTTTCTTTTCTTCTTTTTTAATGTCCATAATTACTTGTCCTTTATGGAACATTAAGAGACGATCACCATAAGTGATAGCATGTTTCAAGTTATGCGTAATCATAATACTTGTCATCTTTTTTTCACTTACTAATTTATCTGTTAGTTGAATGATCAAATCACTCGTCTTAGGATCTAGTGCAGCAGTATGTTCATCTAGTAATAAAATATCTGGACGAATCAAGGTTGCCATAAGAAGCGATAATGCTTGTCGTTGTCCACCAGATAAGGCTCCAACTTTCACCATCATTTTATCTTCTAAACCCAATTGCATTTTTTCTAACTCTTCCTTAAATAAAGGAATTAGTGACTTATCTACACCCTTTGTTAAACCATATGATTTTCCTTTGTTGTAGGCCATCGCCATATTTTCAAGGATGGTTAGGGAAGGGGCAGTACCTTTTTGTGGATCTTGAAATACGCGTCCAATAAATTGTGAACGTTTATGTTCAGGAATTCTTGAAATATCATTACCTTTAAATGTTAGTGTACCAGTATCTTGTTGGATATTTCCACTAATAATATTAAAGAATGTTGATTTACCAGAACCATTTGAACCGATGATGGTGACAAATTCACCTTCGTTGATTTCCACATTCAAATCAGTAAATAAGATAACTTCATTCGCACTATTTTTATTAAAAGTCTTTCTGACGTGTTGAATTTTTAACATTGCATCCACCTCAATTCCTTGCGTCGCGATGGAAGAATTTTCCCATTACGCCATTTCCCAAAATCAATACAGCAATGAAGATAAGAGCCATCATTAGACGTAAATACGTTGGGGGAAGGCCAAATTTCAAAGATACTGCGATTGCTAAACGATAGGTGATAGCACCTAGAATAACACTGAATGTAAAGGAAACAAATTTGAAACGTTTGAATAAAGTAACACCCATAATTACAGAAGCAAGACCAAGAACAATCATACCTGCACCCATTTGAGCATCAAATGAACGAAGCAACTGGGCAACTACAGCACCAGATAGCGCTGCGTATCCATTAGAAATAGCTAAACCATTCATTTTAATCCAACCAATATCTTTTCCAAGAGTTGCGATAAGTTGTGGGTTGTCTCCAGTAATACGCATTAAGAAACCATATTTTGTGGATAAAAACCAGTCTAACATAAATTTCATTGCTAATGCTAATACTGATAAGATGAGTACTGGCCAAAAGCGAATAAAGGTTTCTGCAGCACCTTCACTTAGTCCAAGGGTAGATGCAATTCCATCCCCATAAGTAAACATCGTATCATAAGTAAATAAGTTGATCTGAGATACATTTCCAGCAACAATTAAGTTGATAGAATATAAAGCAGTCATAACTAGAATTCCACTCAATAGGGAAGATATTTTAAACTTCACATGTAAGAATCCTGTTGCATATCCGGCGATGATACCCGCAATAAACGCAATAATTAAAGAAACAAATGGGTTCCACCCATTGGTGATACAAATGGCACCAGCTGCGGCACCAAGAGGGAAGCTTCCCTCAACGGTCAAGTCTGCATAATCTAAGACTTGATACGTCAATAGAACTCCGATGGCTAAGATACCATACGCAAGTCCTTGTACGAGTACATCTAACATAAAATCCATTTCTTCACCTACTTATTTGTCTGTATACGTTGCACGTTTCGCAAGTTCCTCTGGTATTGTTATACCTAATTTCTTTGCGACTTCTTTGTTGATATAAAGCGCTGTATCTTTTGCAGTTTGTACTGGCATATCTTTTGGCTTTTTACCATTTACTAAAATATCATATGCCATCGCCCCTGCTTGTTCACCAAGTTTTGTGTAGCTAATAGAGTCACTTGCAAGCAATCCTGATTCCATTTGTCCATCTTCTGCAGCAAATACTGGTTTGTTTTTAGCGTTTGCTTTATCCGTGATGGATGGCGTTGCGGCAACAACTGAATTATCTGTGATATTGTAGATACAATCTACGCTATCTGCTAACTGTTGTGCAGCAGTTGCGATTTCAGATGTTTGTGAGATTCCTTTTTCTTCTACTGTAAATCCATATTTAGGAGCAAGTTCTTTTACTTGTTCTACTTGGATTTTTCCATTTGGCTCACCGATATTATAAATCATACCGATTGTTTTTGCATCTGGTAAAAAATCCCGAATTAATTGAATCTGTTTTTCAAGAGGTGCTGCATCAGAAACTCCAGTGATATTTGCTCCTGGTTTTTCCATGCTTTTTACTAATTGTGCATCTACAGGATCAGTCACTGCATTGAATAATACAGGAGTATCTTTTCCAATAGTAGAGTTTACTGCTGCTGTAGCACTAGGTGTCGCAACTGCATAAATTAAATCTACTTTATCTGATACAAACTGTTGTGTAATTAAATCGTTGGTACCTTTATCTCCTTGTGCATTCTTTTCAATAAATTTTACTTCGATTCCTTTTTCGTTTAAATAATCTTTGAAGCCTTTAACAGCCGCATCCAAAGAACCATGTGTCATATGTTGGACAATACCGATTGTGTAGGTTTTATCTTTTGAATCACTATTTGTTTCTTTATCCGTAGAACTACCACATCCAGTCAAAAGCAGACATACTGCAATTGTAGAAATTAACTTCTTATACATAGTATCCCTCCTTCTTTACTTTTCCATATAGGTTGCGCGTTTTGCTAAATCTTCAGGAATTGTAATCCCTAAAGATTCCATAACTTTTTTGTTGATTATCAAACTTGTACTTTGTGCAGTTTGTACAGCCATTGATTCTGTCTTTTCCCCTTTGACAAGAATGTTGTATGTCATTTCTGCAGCTTGTTCTCCTAATTTCTTATAAGAGATAGAATCACTTGCCATGATACCACTTCCTACCATTTGCCCTTCTTCTGCAGCAAATACAGGAATCTTCTGAGCAGTTGCTTTATCCGCAATCGCAGCAGAGTTAGAAGCAATCATGTTATCTGTAATGTTATAGATACAATCACTTGATTCAGCTAACTGTTGTGCAGCACTTGCTATTTCAGAACCTTGTGAGATACCTTTTACTTGAATTGTAAAGTTATATTTAGAAGCAAGCTTTTCAACTTGTTCAACTTGCAATTTCCCGTTTGGTTCTCCAATGTTGTACATCATACCAATCGTTTTCGCATTTGGTAAAACTTCACGAATCAATTTCAACTGTTGTTCAAGTGGAGCTGCATCTGATACACCAGTAATATTTCCACCAGGTTTATCGTTGCTCTTAACCAATTTTGCGTCTTCTGCATCTGTTACAGCGTTGAAGATAATTGGCGTATCTTTTCCATTTGTAGCATTCAATGCAGCCGTAGCACTTGGTGTAGCAACCGCATAAATCAAATCCACCCCATCAGATACAAACTGCTTCGCAATCAAATCATTGGTACCCTTATCACCCTGTGCATTCTTTTCTACAAACTTCACTTTGATATCCTTTTTCTCTAAAGCTTCTTTGAACCCCTTCACTGCATCATCAAGTGCAGGGTGTGTGTTGTGTTGAACGATACCAATCGTAAAAGTTTTATCTTTATCTACTGGTTCGCTACTTTTATCAGATCCACATCCCGCTAATGCAAGACAAAAGACCAATCCTCCTAATACTTTTTTCATAATTTCCCTCTTTTCTATATAATTATCTATGTTAAGATGATACCGTTTTTTGATAATAAAATCAATGTTTTCATGAAAGTTTTTGAAATAAATAAGTGTTTTTTACAATTTTCATCAAAATGTAAGAATTTTATTGATTTTCAAAGGAAAATCCACTCTTTTAATAGGTTAAATTTCTTATTCCAAAGACAGACAAAAGAAGTTATGCTATAATGTCAACGTATAAAAAAAGAATCGTAATGGTAGATATTGGAATCAGGTGAAAAACCTGAGCGGTCCCGCCGCCGTAAAATGGAGTTCTGCAGATAAAACCACTGGGTAAATCCTGGGAAGGTTGCAGTTACAATGAAGTTGAGCCGGAATACAGCTATGATTACATAACAAGCACTTTACGGAGTATAAAGATGTGATAACTGAGCTATCAGTCCTTTTTATGCTGTATTGGAAAAGGACTTTTTTTATACAAGGAGGGTCTTATGCTACATATCATTCATGGTAATGGAAAAGGAAAGACAACATCTGCTTTTGGTATGGCACTACGAATGGCAGGACATGACAAGAAAGTTTTGATTCTACAATTTCTTAAAAATGGAGATAGTGGGGAAATGAAGGCAATGGATAGTTTTGAAAACGTGACGACACATGCAATTGAATTACCTCAAAAGTTTTATTTTCAAATGGATCAGGAAGAAAAAACTGCATGCGAAAGAGCACAGTGGTTACTATTTCAAATTGCAGAAAGTCAAAGTTCACAATACGATTGTGTAATCCTTGATGAAATCTTGGATGTGTTGAATTTACACATCATTGATGAGGAAAGTTTTTTGAAATATGTTTCTAGAGCGAAACGACAATGTGAGATTGTTTTAACGGGAAGAAATCCTTCTGCGAAATTAAAAGAATGTGCGGATTATGAAACCGAGGTTGTTATGAAACAACACCCCTATGAAAAAGGCTTGCAAGCGCGTAAGGGTGTTGAGTATTAAGAAAGGTGGTGAAAAGGATGTCAATGGAATTTTGTGCATATAGTTTTTTGAAAGAAGAAGATCATCGTTGCGATTATGAAATTGCGAGTGATCAGCTTGCTAGTTCCTTATCAATTGCGCGTCATTATGTAAAACATATTACGCAAAGCGATATCGTTCAATTGATTGAGCTTGTATATCATGCCAATGGATCAATTCGTGGCAAATGTGCAATCCAGCAATTGGAAGTACAACAACTAAAAGAAATATATGAACGTTATTATGTAGAAATGAAGCATTTCGTTTTACCTGATGGCTGTATAGGTGCAAGTTATTTACATAAAATTAGAGCTGATGTAAAAGCTGTGATTCGTATCATGCATCAGATTGAACGTGAGGGTTTTTCGATTGAATCAACGTTGTTTGATTTTATGAACTTATTATCAAATACATGTTTTATGATGTGTTTATATGAGAATAAGTATGAACTACATATGGAAAGAGAATTTGTCAGCCGCAGTTATGAAAGTTAGAGAGTTATGTTTCATCGCAGTTATTGGCGCATTGGAATTCGTTATGTTCACATCTTTTTCGTTTGTATTATATCTAGAATGTATTACATTAACCGTACTTTTATTCTCTATGGTATTTCAGACAAGAGTTGCTGTTCTAGGCGCAATTGTCTTTGGAATTATCAATTTTAGTATGCAAGGTGTCACACCTTGGTCTATCATGTATGTGTTGATATATCCTATCTATAGTTTACTTATTGGATGTTTGAAACCTTACCTGCGTACTCATTTTATAGTCATTGTAATGTTATGTGCCTTTTTATCATTTCTAACAGGTCAACTTGTACAGTTACCGTTTATGTTAGTATCTGATAAAATTACAATGCTTTATATCCTAGCCGGATTAAAAACTTCTCTTATTCAAGGAGTTGTATCCGGTATTACCTGTTTTATATGTTATAAGCCTATCTATGTAGTATTGAAAAAAATCGAAGGGAGATTACATTATGAAAAAAATTATTAGTGCATTATTATTAGTATCTGTATTGATTTTAGGAGGTTGCTCAGCAGGCGACAAAAAAGAAGAAACAAAGAGCCAAGAAATTACATTAAATATTACAGTGAAAGATGCTGTAAATAACAAAGAGCTATTTAAAGGTGATGTTACAGTAAACGGTGAAGTAAAAACTCTTGCGGACTTCCTTGAAAAAGCAAAAGATTTAGAAGTAGAAATGGAAGATGGACAATATGGGAAGACCATCATGGGAATGAAGGGTGTGAAAACTGAGGATTTTAATAAAGGACCTTGGTGGTTGTATGAATCAAGCAACAACAAATCATGTCAAGCAACTGGGCAATGTGATGGAGCTAGTGAACTTGAGATAGGGAATGGTGATGAATTTACATTCAACTATACATCATCATTTGAATAAGAACAACTCATCTAAAGATGAATTTGGACTGTTGATATTACATTGACAGTCTTTTCTTATACCTTTATCTAAAGTGAACATAGTATGATGTATAATCAGGATTGCAAGTGCAATAGAATCTTATGTTCCTTAGTTTGTTTTTAAACTAGATAAGTAAGAAATTGGATTTTCATGTAGGTATTACAAGAGTGAACTATAGTAAAATTGTACATACGTTGTTCTTTTTAAAACGACTTTTATCAAAAAGACATTTAGAATAAATTGTATGAGGAAAATTGTCGAAGAAACATAAGTAGTGCTGTGTAAATAAAGTTATATAGTTATCTGGTAGAGACTATATGAATGAGTTGTAATTGAAGAGAATTAATCTTCGGTTTAAAGCTCTTTATAAAAGTTCAAATTGTAAAAACAAAAAATGTGCTATGATTATAATAGATACAGCACGAAGGGAAGAGGTGTTGAGGGTGAAAAGACATTATGAAGCAACCTTATTTGGTATAATCAAATTAGATATACCCTTTTGTTTATATAATTCATATTTATAAGAACAGGAGAACGAATGGATGAAAAAATTAATTTCTTATATGATGTGTGTTGTTTTGTTGGCTTCTATGACGAGTGTAATATCAGCTAAAGGAAAAGCGATTTCTCCAAATCACGGATGGGCATACGTGTATTCATGGGGAGATTTTGTAGCATTGATATAGCATATGATAATATTCAATAAAAAAGAGCTTTGTCTAACCATGTCCATAAGAGCTCAGTTTGAAATAAGAGATATACTAAGTGGCAATGGTATTGCATATGATGTAACCACCATTGATCGTGCTCCATTAGGTGGAAGAAATGGGCCGGTTAGAGAAGGCTATAAATCATCCACTATATATAAATTCAAAGTTAAAAAAACAGACTACGATAAAGCAAAGTATTTAATATCTAATGTTAACATGAATGATTAGCAACGTATAAATTGAAAAAAGATAAATTTAGCCACAATGGCATTAACCTAAGAAAATAGGTTGGTGCCTTTTTATCTTGAACTTTACAAACAAGGTAGTAAGGTTGTACAATGAATTACAAAGTTTGGAGGTATCGTAATGGCAATTGAAATTGTAAGAGAATATTTAAAAGCTTATGGACGAGATAAGGATATCATAGAATTGGATACTTCTAGTGCAACGGTAGAATTGGCAGCACAGGCATTATCTACACAACCAGAGCGTATCGCAAAATCACTCTCCTTCCTTGTGGAAGATCATGCAGTTATTGTCGTGTGTGCAGGAGATTGTAAAATTGATAATCATGCTTTTAAAGAGTATTTCAAAGTAAAGGCAAAAATGTTGAAACCAGAAGAAGTTGAACGATATACTAATCATACCATTGGTGGTGTATGTCCCTTTGCAATACCAAAAGAAACAAAGATTTATTTGGATGTGTCTATGAAACGCTTTGATTATATTTATCCTGCATGTGGAAGTAGCAATTCTGCCATACGCTGTACAATGGAGGATTTAGAAACTCTTATAGAAGGTGCTATTTGGGTGGATGTATGTAAGGGATGGAAAGAATAAGTACGTTCTAAAAGTTCAAGAATAAAAAAAACAAACTCAAGTATTTGGGTTTGTTTTTTCTATACAACCATCATGTACATCTTCTATTTCAACGTTATCGTCTGTTTCCTCATAAGGAATTGTAGAAATATTATGAAGTTTCCAATGCTTGTCATACCATGCATAATGTTCTTTCACAAATAAAGAACGAACACATTGAATAAGAGAAACTATATAGAATACAATCATAAGAGCGATAAGAAGTATAGAAATAGAGAAACTAGATGTTGTTATATCAAAATAATCAAGGAGATTTAAAAAAATTATATAAGGCATTGGTAGGATACATAAATATAAAACTACATAGTGTATGATATGTTGATACCATTTTAGTAGTGTAGATTCTCCACTCACCAAACGTATCTTTACAAGTGCTTTTCCAAGTGTTTTCCCCTTAAAGATAATAGAGAATATGATGATAAATAGGACTACGAATATTGCGTATATGTATAAGATATTTGTACTTATAGAAGATGCATCTATGAAATTCATAATATATCCTATGAATAATGTAATTGCGCTTGCTAGAGCCACAATTATGAAATCAATAAAGAATGCACATATTCTTCTTAAGGAGGATACCTGTCTTCCCTTTAACATGCTTGTTTCATCTAATGTGGAACGACTTGGTAAAAACCAAGAGATAAGTGGTGTTAACATATAGCCCAAACCACCACCTAACGTATTATTAATAAGGTCATCTACATCGAAGAGACGATATGGTCTAGGATAAATACCAAACAAAGCACTTAGTTGTATACATTCAAAGGATAATGATAAAAGGAAAGAAAACAATAGAGTTTTTTTCCAAGAACAAGCAAAGTAATATCGTAAATACATACCAAAAGGCACAGTTAATAAAATATTGAATAAGATAAGGAACAAACTTGGTTCATTGAGTGCTTTTAGATAGGTAGAAGAATCTTGTAATACCAAAGAGGAAGACATACTAAATTCACGTATGCATTCGAAAGGAATGAGTTGGGTAGTAGGCGATGTGTATTGTGCAACTTCTTCAATCGGTGGAAGTGGTAATATAACTAAGAAATAAGCAACCAATAGATAAAAGACAAAAGAGTATACAATCGCTACTCGCAAAGGCAAAATAGAACCATATTTACGATACTGTACAAGGAGGTAGGGAATCGTCATGATGGCGGCTATTATTGGGAATGTAAGTATTGCGGTTTCTATGGGTATAAGATATGTAGACATAATATCACTTCCTTTTGTGGGACTATTATAGCATGTTCATAGAAAAATAAAAAAGTGCAAACGCACTTTAGATACAATATTCAACATCAACATCATTTGAAGCTATAGATTCTTTTTCTTTTGTGATAACGGTAGATGTACTTGTTTTTTTCGGCATACGATCATAAATATCATGATATTGGCTCATTGTTGATAGATGTTTTCCACGAGGTCTAGCTTTTCCATCATACTCAATTTTCCCTGTGATATAAGCTTCAACGTTTTGTATTTCATCTTTGCCATCTACATTATGAAATATACTAGCAGCTTTTCCATCTAAATAGATAGTTGCGTCCATAAATTGATAGAAGATAGCAATTTTATTATCACAATACTCAGCTAACTCTGCAAATAAGGCATGAAGTTCATCCAACATCATACGTTTATTTACGTTTGATTTGAAAATTACAAAGCTTTCGTTCCTTGAAATCACTTTTGATGCTTGTGCAGTTACATTATTTCCTTCGATAGAAGAATACATTTGTTCACGCACATAATCAAGGTAAGCTTGTACAAAAGCGGGGTCATCATCAACGCCGTTGTTTTGTAGTTCAATATGTAATAATTGTATTTTTGAACAATGTTTATATAAATTAGGAAGACTGTTTACACGAAGTATAGAATGTTTCATATTTATCACCTTTTCTATCGTAAGATTACCTAAATAAGTATAGCATGTTCCTTTGTTTCTGAAAATGATTTGCGACTTAATTTCAAAATTTCGTTTGATTTGAAAGTAGACTAGGTTTAGTGTTATACTATGAAATGTTGGGAATTATATAGATAGTAAATTGTGAAAGAAGGCTAATAAAAATGACAAAGATTGATATTATTTCTGGATTTTTAGGCGCGGGTAAAACAACGCTAATTAAGAAGCTTATAGAAGATGTATTACATAAAGAAAAAATCGTTCTTATTGAAAATGAGTTCGGAGAAATTGGAATTGATGGTGGATTTTTAGAAGATGCAGGAATTGAAGTGCGTGAAATGAACTCAGGGTGCATATGTTGTTCCCTCGTAGGGGATTTTTCACAGGCACTTAAGAAAGTGCTAGAAGAGTATCAACCTGAGCGTATTATCATCGAACCATCTGGCGTTGGTAAACTATCCGATGTGATTCGTGCAGTTCAGGATGTTCAAGAAGAAGTGGATATTACATTAAATAGTTATACAACCGTTGTAGATGCACAAAAATGCCATATGTATATGAAGAATTTTAAGGAATTCTTTAACAATCAAATTGAATTTGCGACGACGATTATATTAAGCCGTACACAGAATTTAAAAGAAGAAAAACTTGAAGCAGTTGTACATGAAATAAAACATCATAATGAAGGAGCAAGCATCATTACTACGCCTTGGGATAAGTTACATGGGAATGATATTTTAGAAGCTATGGAACATGCACATGCATTGGAAAAAACTTTGTTAGAAGAGGAAGTTTGCCCAGAGTGTGGACATCATCACGAGCACCATCATGAACACGATGAAGAATGTTGTTGTGGACATGATCATCACGAGCACCATCATGAACACGATGAAGAATGTTGTTGTGGACATGATCATCATGAGCATCATCATGAACACGGTGAAGAATGTTGTTGTGGACATGATCATCATGAGCACCATGAACATCATCACGCAGAAGATGTGTTCACAAGCTGGGGGTGTGAAACTCCAAGAAAATATACAAGAGAAGAATTGGAATATATTTTAAAAGAGTTGTCTCAAGGAACTACTTATGGAACAATTTTACGTGCAAAAGGAATGCTAGAAAGTGATACTCAAGAATGGATGTATTTTGATTTAGTACCAGAAGAATATGAAATACGTAGTGGAAATCCAACGTATACTGGAAGGTTTTGTGTTATTGGTGCACAATTAGATATCGATGCATTAAAGGCATTGTTTAAGGTGGTGTAATATGACAATCCCTGTTTATTTATTTACTGGATTTTTAGAAAGTGGGAAATCCACACTAATCAAAGATACATTATTAGATCCTGGATTTGGTATGGATGAAAAAACTTTGTTATTGGTTTGTGAAGAAGGCGAAGTTGAATATGACGATGCATTTCTTAAGGAAACGAATACAACCTTGATTTATGTGAGTCAAGAAGAAGACTTAACTTATGAATTTTTAAAGAACCTTGATGCAGTTATAGAACCAGATCGAGTACTGATAGAGTTTAACGGAACATGGAATTTATCTACGTTTATGCAAGTGGAGTATCCATTTGATTGGCTCTTAGTGCAGATTGTATCCACTGTGGATGCGTCTTCCTTTGAAATGTATATCAACAATATGCGATCTATGATTTATGATCAACTCCTTCATTCTGAGACTATCATTTTTAATCGATGTGATGAGGATACAAAGAAATTGTATCTTCGCAATAATATCAAAGCGATTAATAAAGGGGCGCAGTTGATTTATGAAACGAAAGAAGGAAACATTGTAGAACTCGGTGAAGAAGATATGCCATTTGATCTACACAAGAATGTTATTGAAATTGCGGATGATGACTATGGTTTATGGTATATGGACGCTTTAGAACATCCTCGTAAATATGAGGGGAAGAGTGTACGAGTAAAAGCCAAGGTTATTTCTACGAAAGTGGAAGGTATGCGTAATGTATTTGTGTTTGGACGTTATGCGATGGTTTGTTGTGCAGATGATACCTCACTTATTGGCTTGCTGTGCCATTACAAAAATGCAAACAAGATGAAAAAGGATCAGTGGGTGGAAGTAGAAGCACAAATAGAAGTGGAATACGATGAAAGCTATCATGGAGAAGTTCCGATTCTATATGTAAAGACAATGGAAGTTGTAGAAGCTTTAAAAGATGAATTCGTATATTTTACATAAAGGCTATGATAAAGCATTGTAGCTTTTTTTTATCTTCGTTAAATGAAACGAATTTGAGATAATTTTCGATAGAATTGGTTGTTAGTTTTGTAAAAAGAGTAGAAATTGCCGAATTATATGGTATGATATTGTTGTAGAAAAAGTTACTCGGAGGTCATTATGACATTTCTAAAGAAAGCGTACGATGATAAACGGACGTTTCAAAAAGTCGTCATAGTCTTAACTGTAATTTGCATAATTGTGGGAATTGCCTGTATTAACTTCTATAATCAAGTACGTCAAACGGTACAAGATGAGAGTGAACATTACTTAAGGGAAATCTCGAATCGTATCAGTAGTAATATCGAACGTACCATCGCTGATAATTTTGCGATTTTAGAAACGATGCGTAAAGTTTTAGAAGATAATCAAGGGTACACATTTGAACAAGTTAGTTCTTTCATGAAACAGCAAGAGAATCATTGGGACTTTTATAAGGCTATGATGATTGATGAGGGTGGCACGGCATATGATTTTGAGGGGCAAGAAGTTTCCATTACTGGAGATTCTTTTCTTCGTAGGCTAACTCCCAACAAAGCGATGATTGCGCCAACACAAATTATCAACAATGAAGAGACCTTGATTTTTGCGACTCCATTGAATGCGACCATTAATGGAAAGAAAATGAAGGCACTTGCTACTTGTTATAAACCAGAGAGTTTTGATCAATTATTATCTATGGCATCCTTTGACGAGCAAGCATATTCCTATATTGTAGATAAGAAGGGGAAAGCTATAACACGCTCCTCATCTGCAATTGCTGGTAAGTTTGGATATAATATTATCAATACATTGGCGAACAATGGATTAAATGACGAAGATAAAATTGAAGAACTAAGAAAAGCAATGAAGGAAGAAAAAGCATCGCAGTTTGAATTTGAAATCGCTGATTCAAATGAATACTTGGTATACACCCCAATAAAATTAGATGGTTGGGAATTGTTCACATTTGTGCCAGTCTCTGTTGTAAATACAAAATCAAATTTACTTCTTAGAAATACATTACTAATATCAGGGTTGATTTTCTTGGTATTCTTTATGTTCTTGATGATAATCATTTTCAGTTTTTCACGTCATAAGAAAAAGCTAGAACAAATTGCATATGTAGATGCTTTAACGAAGGGAAATACAATTCAACGATTTAATGATTTAGTGAAAGATGCATTGAAGGATGGGACAGGACATTATGCTCTTATATTTACCAATATTCAAAGATTCAAGGTTTTGAATGATCAATTTGGCCGTGCTACTTGTGACCAAATTATTGTGAGTATTCATGATGGAATATCTCACTCTCTTGAAGAAGGTGAGTATATTGGGCATCAAGCCGCTGATAACTTTCATATCTTAGTGAAATTTACAAAGAAGGAAGAGTTGGAAAAGCGCCTTTATGATTGGCGTATAGAAATGGGTAATGTTGCATTAGAAATATTAAATTCATTTCCACTCTTTGTTATGGAATATGGCATTTATGTTATAGATGATAAGAATGTTGCTTTAGAAGATATGATGGATCGTACAAAACTATCATTACGTGATTCAACAACTGTACATGGGCAGAATGACTATATTCATTTTGCATATTATGACGATGCTACGAGAGCGCAAATGTTATTGGAGAAGCATTTGGAAGATATGATGGATTCAGCGTTAAAAGAAAATGAGTTTAAAGTATACCTACAACCCAAATATATGATTAGTAATGATAAAATAGGAGGAGCTGAAGCACTCGTACGGTGGCAGAGTAAAGAAGATGGCATGATATTTCCGAATGCTTTCATTCCTCTGTTCGAGAAAAATGGATTTATTATACGCTTAGATTTATGGATGTTTGAACAAGTTTGTATGTTATTACAAAAGTGGCAGGATTCTGGCAGAAAATTAGTAAAAGTATCAATAAATTGTTCTCGTGCACACTTAAAAGATCCAAATTTTTTAAAAACTTATGGAGAAATATTTGAAAAGTACACATTCCCAAGTAAATATTTAGAACTAGAATTCACGGAGAATATGGTCTTTGAGGATACGTTGTTTTTGGCAAAAGTAATCGATGATATACACACGATGGGATTTGGATGTAGTATGGATGATTTTGGTAGTGGATACTCATCTTTAAACCTACTTCAAGACATCCATGTGGATACATTGAAATTGGATCGTGTATTCTTTAAAAATGATTTTAAAAGCGATCCACGTACCAAGGCAATTATTAGTTGCGTATTGGAAATGGCACAATCTTTAAAGATGACAACAGTAGCCGAGGGTATTGAAGAATGGGATCAAGTAGATTCTTTACGTGCTATGGGTTGTGATTATGTACAGGGATATGTATATGCAAAACCAATGCCAATTTGTGATTTCGAGGAAATTCTGTTTTCAAAAGAAGAAAAAACGGAGGATAAGTAAATGATAAAAAAAGACAAGAGAAAACGCACATTGATAATGTTTATGATTTCGACTTGTCTTTTTATCAGTGGTTGTACTACTGCTAATCAAGAAGATTCTACAAATGATGTGCTTACTCAAAAGAAGAAGGAAGATGGAAGAACACAAATTACGGTGCTTACCAAATATGCATTTACTACTTATGATTTTGAAAAAGCGGTAGAAAAAGAGTTTCCTGATATTGATATTGTACTAGTAGGTGATTACACAGCAAATACAGCATTAGGAAAAGAGTATGAAGCTCGTTTAGAACATGATGATTTGACAGATATCGTTATGACTTGGCCTTATGATGTAGGGAGTCAATATTGGAAAGATCGATTGATTGATATGTCGGGAATGCCGTTTACGAATAAATATAACGTTTCTATGCTTGATAGCATTGCAGACGAAAATGACAATTTATACTACTTACCAGGTCCAGCATCTATTCGAGGGATTGTATATAACAAGACAATGTTTGAAGAAAACGGTTGGGAAGTACCCAATAACTATACAGAGTTTGTAGCCTTGTGCAAACAAATTGAAGCAACAGGGAATCGCGCATTTCAATTGCCATTAGGAAATGATGAGGTGTTGGATACTGCTTTTATAGGATTTAATTATGGAACTAGCTATAGCAAACCTGAAGATACATCTTGGATGGCTTCTTATAATGAAGGTAATGGCGAGTTTTTAGACCATTTTGGTAGTGCAGTGGATACTTTTCAAGCGTTGATCGATGATGGAATTATCAAAGAAAGTGATCTTGAGTTACATTATAACGATACACAAGGTAATCTATATACGCGTGGAACAGTAATGACAGAGGATTCAGTACAATTGATCAAAATGGCCGAAACGCTAGGTGGAAGCAAGGATGAGTATGCTATCATGCCATTCTTTAACCGAAATCCAGAAAGCACATGGGCAAGATTGTATATGGTTTGTTATATTGGTATGAACAAGCATCTAGAAGATAAAGGGAATGAAGAAAAATACGAAAAAGTAATGAAGGTTATGAATTACATCAGTACTCCAGATGGACAGGCAGCATTAGCTAGTGGAAATGGGACCATGTATTCTAGCTTGAAAGATGCGAAAATTTCTGAAGACAAGGAAATCGAAGATATGCGTACTACACTTGCACAAGGACGATATGGAATTTTCCCTACCTTGGAGAGAAGTGAATCTGCCTTACGTCGAGGTTTACAAGGTATGTTAAAAGGTACAACCACGAAAGAACAATTAGGAGAAATGGTAGATAAGGAGAATCAAAAACCAACGAGAGAAGAAAAACAAGATACTTATGGAGAAGCTAGTGAAGATTTCAGTTTGATGGACACAGGGAATTTTATAAGTGATGTAATTCGAGCAACCTGTAAGAGTGATTTTGCGTTGTTTATGGACAATGGAAAAGATGGATTGTACAGTGGAAAAGGCGTTTCAGCTAAGTTTTATAAAGGTAGTATAACGGAAGTAGATATGCAAAGAGTTATGCCTGACTATAAGTTTGGTGAAAAGGGAGAACTTTGGAAGATCACTATGACTGGTGAAAACTTAATGAAGACATTGGAATATTCTATGTCAGTTAACAACATAACAGGTTGGTTCTACTATTTCTCGGGACTAAAGGTAACGTTTGATCCTACAGCAGACCCTGGTTCCAGAATCAAAAGCATCAAAACCAGTGATGGTGAAAAAATCATAAAAGCTAAGGAATATAGTATTGCAGTTATGGAAGAAAGTGTACCAAATGAATATATTATATCTTGTGAGAAGACAGGGTTCCTTATAAAAGATTTGCTAATACAAGAAATTCAAGAAAAGAAAACGATTAGTCCATCAAATGATGGTAGATTCACCATAAAAGAAGAATAATATGCGAAAAGAGGCTGTAACGAATAAGAAACAGCCATAACATAAAAAAACACGTCAATCTCATAAGAGGAAGACGTGTTTTTTTGGTATAATTTAACTATGGAAAACAACAATGTGTTAGAGTTAAAT
>NZ_JBSPFA010000042.1:0-22225 GCF_053848885.1 Amedibacillus sp. YH-ame10 | reverse complement strand
GAGAATCAAAAGTAAAAACTTGTCGTGTCCTTCTTTGGCTCTTCTTAGAGCCTTTTCGTCATGTTTTTTTCGTTTTCTCTCATTTCCACTTAAATTATGCAAGTTCCTAATAGATAAAAAAACCAGTACCTATTACATTAGATACTGGCTATCCCTAATTACGCAACAATAAGACGTGCGCTGATGATACCTTCTCTTTCGTGAATTCGATCAATCAACTCATTGCTTACTTCATCGTTTGTTTCCAATATTGTATATGCATAATCTCCACGTCCCTTACTGAACATGTTTTCAATATTCACTCCAACTTTTGCCAAGTTAGAAGTCATAGAGCTTAACATATCAGGGATGTTACGGTTGATAATACAAATACGGTATTTCGCACCTTGTGCCATTTGTACATCTGGAAGATTTACAGAATGTGTAATATTCCCTGTTTCCAAGAATTCCATAATTTCCTTTGCAGCCATAACAGCACAGTTGTCTTCACTTTCAGGAGTAGAAGCCCCTAAATGAGGAATCCCGATTACATTATCAAACTTCAACAATTCCTTTGAAGGGAAATCTGTAATATAAGCACCAATTTTTCCTGCCTCTAATGCTTTAATCATCGCATCATCATCGATTAGACCACCACGTGCAAAGTTCAATACACGTACGCCTTCTTTCATACTTTCAATACCTTGTGCATCTACAATGTTCTTCGTCTTGTCATTATATGGTACATGCACTGTAATATAATCGCATTCTTCAAAGATCTGTTTTAAGTCTTTGACATGATGAACGCGTGCTTTTAAAGTCCAAGCTGCTTGTACAGAAACATATGGATCATATCCATACACATCCATATCTAATGCTGCTGCGGCATTTGCCACAAGAACACCGATTGCCCCTAACCCAATAACTCCAAGTTTTTTACCTGCAATTTCAGGTCCTACAAAGTTGCTTTTACCTTTTTCAACAACTTTACTCATATCATCTTCTTTGATGGTATGAACCCATTCAATACCTTTCGTAATTTTACGAGAAGACATCAATAAGGCCGCAATTACTAATTCCTTAACTGCATTTGCATTTGCCCCTGGAGTATTAAAGACAACGATTCCTTGTTCACTACATTTATCCAAAGGAATGTTATTCACGCCTGCTCCAGCTCTTGCAATACATTTTAAATCTTTAGGGAATTCTACATCATGAAGCTTTGCACTACGTACTAAAACAGCATCATAATTTTCGAATTCTTCAGAAAATTCATATTTATCTTTATCGAATTGATTGATTCCAATATCCGCAATCTTATTAAATAACTTTACTTTCATATATTCTCCCTTTATCTACTATTTATGTTCTGCTTCAAATTTCTTCATAAAATCGATTAACGTATCAATACCTTCTACTGGCATTGCATTATAGATAGATGCACGCATACCACCTACTGCACGATGACCTTTTAAATTGCTCATTCCAGCAGCTGCACTTTCTTTCGCAAACAATGCATCCAATTCTTCATTGGCTGTACGGAATGTTACATTCATTAAAGAACGAGCATCTTTATCCGCAGCTGGTTTATAGAACGTAGAACTGTCTAAGAAATCATATAAACGTTTTGCTTTTTGTTCATTATGTTTTGCCATGGCTTCTAATCCACCCATGTTTTCAATCCATTCTAATACGAGTCCTAAAATATAGATTGCATACGTAGGAGGCGTATTATACATAGAATCTTTCTCTGCCATTGTTTTATAATCTAACATTACAGGGACATTCTCTTTCGCAAATCCTAGTAAGTCTTCACGAATAATGACAACTGTCAACCCTGCACACCCCATATTCTTTTGTGCACCAGCAAAAATAACTCCATACTTACTTACATCTACTGGACGACTTAGGATATCACTAGACATATCCGCTACGATTGGTACTCCATTTGTTTCTGGAACATAATTCCATTCTGTTCCATAAATTGTATTGTTTGAACATAGATATACATAGTCTGCTTCAGGATCTAAAGATAACTCTTCCTGTGCTGGAATATACGTATGATTTCTATCCTTGCTAGATGCGGCAACATGAATTTCTCCAAATTTACATGCTTCCTTATAGGCATTGTTCGCAAAGTTTCCTGTCACGATATAATCGGCTTTTCCAGTTTTCATAAGATTTAAAGGAACCATTGCAAATTGCATGGAAGCTCCTCCTTGTAAAAATAATACCTTATAGTTTTCTGGTATATTCATTAGTTTACGTAATTTTGCCTGTGTTTCTACAATAATCTGATCATA
Source organism: Amedibacillus sp. YH-ame10 (assembly GCF_053848885.1). NCBI lineage: Bacteria > Bacillati > Bacillota > Erysipelotrichia > Erysipelotrichales > Erysipelotrichaceae > Amedibacillus > Amedibacillus sp. YH-ame10. The sequence goes on along the minus strand of NZ_JBSPFA010000042.1, from coordinate 19,943 downwards.
TACTTTGGAACGATGACTCATCTCCATGACCGACATACCACTGCCCTCGTAGTTTAACATTTGCGATTGTGCTTTTTGTAACACCTCCAGTGGCAGCATGCTTGGACCTGCTGAAAAGTTGAAAATTCTGTTTTCGGCCATAAATATTGGCACCTTCCTTTCTTCGATAACAATTTATGTTATTAGTTAGTATTATAGCACAAATGAAATAAAATGAAAGCAACTTTGAAATAATTTGTAAACAAAAATGTAACAGTTTTACATACGAAGACATTCTGTGTACATATGTTCACAAAATGTAGACACAACTAAAATTTTTCTATCCTCGCAAAACGTGTTATACTTACAACATATAGAATAGGAGTGAGTTTTATGCTAGATTTTCGTATCTACACTTTTATTGCATTATCAAAAACGTTGAACTACACGAAAGCCGCAGAACAATTATGTATGAGCCAACCTGCTGTAACTCAACACATTCAATATCTTGAAAATCTTTATCAAGTAAAATTATTCACACATGAAAACAAACAATTACGTCTTAGCAAACAAGGAGAGCTCCTTTTAAAATATAGTTTACGCTTTGCAAGTGATGAAAACAAACTTAAGGAAATTATGTGCAGTGGAAAAGACCATATGGATCATATACGCATTGGCGCAACTAGAACCATTGGAGAATTTATCCTTCCAAATAAGTTTACAACCCTATTAGATAATCATCCTGATACATCGATCTCTATGCTTGTTGAAAACACAAGTACACTTTTAGACATGCTCAACAATGGACAAATCGATTTTGCCTTTGTAGAAGGTTACTTTAAGAAAAACGACTATACCTATCACCTTCTATCCAAACAACGCTTCATTCCAATTAAATCGAAAGACTATCCACTTTCCAACTCCATATGTAAACTAGAAGAACTCTTACATGAAACACTTATCATACGTGAATGCGGTTCTGGTACTAGAGAAATCCTAGAGCGTGTTTTAGATGAACAAAACTTAACAATCACAGACTTTAAAAACACCTTAGAAATTGGCAACATCCATGCGATTAAAGAACTCATCAAACAAAAACAAGGAATCACGTTTCTTTATGAAGCAGCTGTATTAGAAGAATTAAAAAACGGACAATTTGAAATCATCCCTCTTGATGATTTTCAAATTACCCGTGAATTCAATTTCATTACATTAAAAAATAGTATCTTTACGGATTTCTATACTTCATTCTTACTAGATTTAAAAGAGTCCTAGAGAAATATAAACTGCACCATAATCATATAACAAAACGTTCCCCCTACAATACTAATGATATTATTGCGTTTCCATACATGTAAGATACCTACAATCAGTATTCCTAGCACTTCAGGTATTCCATAGGGATATTTCAAAAATGTAGTTGAACGTATACAATAAAGAACCAAACAAAACATAATCGCCATAGGCAATACTCTTCCCAAGTACAATATTATATTTGGGATTTTTTTCGCATCTTTAAACACAAGAAACGGCAATGCCCTTGTAAGAAACGTACACGCAACTACTACCCCAATCACACTTAATGTTTCCCAAGTTGTCATAGCGCTTCTCCCCCTTCTACGTTCTTCCTAAATATAATTAACAATACAACAAGCAGAATAAGTGCAGGCAATAAAAAGTTCTCTAATCCAAAACAAACAGCACTTACACCCACTGCAATCAAAGCACACACGATTGATACATGTCGCTTCGCTGCTATCCACTGTTCTATTAAGATAACCGTAAATAACGCAGTCATCGCAAAATCAATCCCTTTGGTTTGAAAAGTTATCAACATCCCTAGCGTCGCTCCAATAACAGAGCCTAACACCCAATACGCCTGATCAAACAAAGCAATCAAAAACATAAGACGCTTTCCTCGCTCTTCTTCCCTATTTGAAATACTACATAATAAAGAATAGGTTTCATCAGTCAACGAGAAAATCATATACCATTTCTTTTTCCCCATCCTAGAAAAATCATTCAAGAATGATAATCCATAAAATATTTGTCTTGCGTTTACTGATAAAGTCACAATCGCAACTTCAAGAAGTGAAACACCTGAATGAAGATATGTTAATAATACAAACTGCATACTCCCAGCATATACACTAAAGCTAATCAAGAATGCCCAAATCCATGAATACCCCTGTTTTTCACACAACAATCCAAACGCAATCCCTAAAAATATGTACCCAACCATTACTGGAAAGGACAAGCGCAACGCTTCTTTGATATCCCTTAACATTCTATTCTCACCTCATTTTTTGTATTATTGTAAAGCATTTCACCTTATTTGACAATGTCCCATCTAAAATGTTATGAAAATAATAAAAGGGGAATTGACAATGATGACCCCCTTATGGTATATTTAATTAGCACTAAATGGGGTTTTAGCTCAGCTGGGAGAGCACCTGCCTTGCACGCAGGGGGTCATCGGTTCGATCCCGATAAGCTCCACCATATTAGTACACAAAAGATTTCGAAGGGCATGTCGCTTATCGAAATCTTTTTTTATTTATTCGGGTATGAATCGCTCTTGTGTAGACGCATAAAAGTAAAATGCATCTTGAACACGAAAGTTAAAGTTCACCACATCCCCACATCTCAACCCATCAGACAAAGCCCCCTTCATCATAAGAAGTTGATCCTCCCACTCGATATGATAATATAACTCATCTCCTAAATTCTCTACAAGGACAATCTGACCAAGATACCCATGATCTATATCCATGAACAGATGTTCAGGCCTCACACCAATGATAATCTGCTCATCAAGCACACCCCTTGCTTCACAAAGCACGCTTTCCTTAAAAACTACTTGTTGATTATGAACACTTGCCTTAAACTGATTGATTTCATATTTTCCCAAAAAAGACGCCGTAAACAAATTCTTAGGATGATGATAAATATCCAAAGGCGTTCCCACTTGTTGAAACTTCCCATCCTTCATCACAATCAATATATCTGCCATTGTCATAGCCTCTATTTGATCATGTGTTACATATAGAAATGTCGCATCCATTTTTTGATACAACATCGCAATTTCAATTCTTAGTTGAGATTTCAATCTCGCATCCAATGCACTTAAAGGCTCATCCATTAAGAATACTTTAGGACGCCTAACCAAAGCTCTTGCGATGGACACCCTTTGCCTTTGACCACTCGATAATGTTTTCGCCTTACGATTCAACAATTCGCTTATATCTACCAAAGCAGCCATTTCTTGTACACGTTCTTGAATAACATCATCTTGCAATCCACTTTGTGCCAACCCAATTTCAATGTTCTCCTGTACACTCATATCTGGAAACAAGGCCGCATCCTGAAAAACCATAGCAATTTCCCTTAATGCTGGAACTCGTTCATCAATACAATTGCCATCAATCATAATACTACCTTTATCACACTTCAAAAATCCCGCAATCATATGGAGTAGAGTAGTCTTCCCACACCCAGATGGCCCAGCTAACACAATAAATGCTTTTTCCTTTATATCCAAGCTTATATCTCTAACCGCTTTTATATTACCATAATTCTTATCTAAATGATTAAGTTGTAATCTCGTCATGAACTCACTCCAATTCATTGTAAGTTTATCATTATTCCTTTCAAATGAAAAGAAAAAGTAACTGCGACAAAAGTCACAGTTACCAACTCTTCCAAACAAAGAGACACAAACTAAATAAGCGTAAATTAGCTTGTCTTAATATAAGCGAGAATAAATACTAAAAGCATTCATATCATAGCGATTGATTATGTTAGAAACTTGGGGATGGTTTTTAACATTTAGTCATCTCATTCTTATACCGCACACTTTGTACCCTATCAGGCAATACCCCTACCTGATGACTACATAATACTCCATATATGAATCATCCACAATAAAATCACCAACAGTTAACGATTTTTCAAAAATCCGTAAATTATCGGTATAATTTACAAAAAATATCAAATATGAATTAATCCTAAAAGAAAAAAACTTCTTGTGGAAGAAGTTGATTTCGAACATTAAATAGTTACATGAATTCCAGTAGCTGAACCAGCCATAGTTACCTCTGCACCAGAAGCTACAACAGCACCAGCCATCAGGCATAAGCCACAAACAGCCGCAATTACAATTTTTTTCATATCGACCAAACTCAATCAATACCATTGACCATATGCATATCATCGTTAACATGCATATCATAAAGGATTATGGACATTTACTCAATAAAATCACAGTTAGTTCATTTTTTTTCAAACATTATGCTTTTATTTATGATTTTATAAAAAAACATCAACTTATTTTTTAATATTTTTCTCTACCAAAGATTCAAACATATGCGTACATTTATAGTGTCCACTTTTATTAACCAATCTTAGAATCTCATAGCGAAACACTTTAATCAAAACTGCATCAGATAGTAATGGTGCAATTTTCTTTAGGATATAGTTTTCTTTCATGAAATCTGGGATACTGTCATCAAAGGTAAAATATTTATACATTAATTTAACATCAGATGGATATTGTGCATATACCTCTTCTTCTACCAATGGAATTTCAATCGATAAATTCAATCGGCTTTGACAATCCGCCATGTATATATAAGAATCTATGAAATCTCTATGTTCGAGTTGTAAAACTTTGTGGTAGCAATTCAATGACTCTTTATACATTTCATGTTGATGATAAACAAATGCAACATTTGTATAATACTCACTTAACTTGATTTGCGGTAATGTGTTTTTTCTAACGATTATTTCAGATTCTCTAATATATTGAAGACATTTCTCAAATTCTAATTCACTGAATAATACGATTGCATAGTTATAAACATCTAACAATCTAATAATTTTCTTTTGTTCTTGGAAATATTTTATCAAATTGTTGATTAAAATCTCCATCTTTTTATAATTACCCATAATATAATAAAAATCAATTAAATTCATTTTCATATATTCATGGCTGCAATTAGTTAAATCAATCTCTTCTACGAGTTGTTTATAAAAATTCTTATCCGCAACGCCATTTGCTTTAATTTTTGTATATACTAAAAATCTGATTATGTCTTTAAAACTTTCTGGCAACGCAAATAATAATTGTTTGTATTTCTCCACGGTAGCATCATCAATCATTATTCTACTACTATAATGATTCTTTACATTTTCAAAAAGCTCTTTTAATTCTGAGTAATAGATATGATCACTCACTTCATTCAATCCCCGTAGAATCCTATTTAACAAAGTAATTATTTTCTTTAAATCATAATCCTCTATCGCTTCATATAACTCTTCCGTTAATCTATAAACTGCTTTATCAATTTCAGGAAATTCATCAAGTTTTAAATCAAACTTATCTAACATTTCAACATAAATTTCTAATGATCTAGATAAACCTCCAGCTTCCATATTCTTCAAAGTGTTTGGGCTACAGATGTCTTTACAAAAGCGTTTCTGTGTCCAGCTGTTCTGTGAATTGTCTCTACGTTCTTCTCGATATATACCAATTAGTCTACCAATGATGCTCAATCTTTCATTGCTAACACTCAGCTTTTCAGTATTCACCTTCATGCGTTATCTCCTTTTTTGCCCTAATAAGAAATATTATAGAGTAAAACTGTAAAAATTTCCATATTTTTACAAATTCAAGAATAAAAAAATCACAAATATATCATATTTAAATATTTTATACATAATATAGGTAACTTAAGCAGCCACTATAAAGAAAACACATACCTAAGATAACCTTACTAGCTCATAAAGATGTGTAAGTTTTCCATAGTATGTGTCACTTTTGATAATAAACGATGTACATAACCGGCTTCTTCAATACTGCCTGGTTTTGTTTGCTTTTGTTGAGGTGTCATGTTCATTGATTTGTAAGTCATAATATCATACAAAAATTGATTAACTAATTGCAATGTAGGGATATACTCCTTGGCTTTTGATATTTCTCCTTGTTTCAAATAAAGTAGAAATGTAACATAGGAATGAAAGGTATCTTGTGTATCATATTTATTTAAGAGTTCTTGACATTGTGTCAAATCTTCAAAATACAAGAAGAGTATATATACATAGTGATGTACAAGAAAATGATCACTAGGGTTTAAATGCAATATTTCTTGAAATTGTTGAAGTGCTTTTTTCATGAAGCCTAACTCAAATAAAGTACATGCATAAGCAAACTTAATATGAAAAAGAGATCTAGATTCTTTCAAGTCATAAAAGTCAGTTACATTTTGCAGGAAGAAATCTTTACCTAGATTAATGGTAGCTAACTCCATACCATTCTTATAAATATCCATTCTTTCATATATATCTTGTGTATATAATCCTAAAGCCATATATCCTTCAATACAATCTGAGCATAACTGAATAGCTTCTGTGGCAATAATGCACTTCGTTACAGGATTGCGAAATTGTTTTAATTCTTCAAGTTTCTTTAAAGCTTGTTCATAGGATGTTTTGTTGGTACTTTTAATAGGATGTTTTTCTTCTAGAAAAGAATCCAGCGTCATCTGAAATGTAATTCCTAAATTTATCGTATCCGTAGTGTGTTTCATATCATTTCCCTCAATTCACGAGTTACATTATAAAACAAGTTATCAAATAAAACAATGTATCTTATTTTATGAAGTTATCAAATACCCACTGTGCATTTACTTCACTGTAATAATCATGTCGCTCTTGTAACATAGTTGATACGAGGCGTAGATATTCATCCATCAAAACCGCAAGCATTTGTTGTTCTTTATTATGTGTCGTTTGAAACCATATCGTTTGTGAACTTGCATCATAATCGAAATAGGTTACACTACATTTCATTTGTCTCTGTTTTTCTAAATGATGAACAAGTTTATATTTTATTATTTCAATACAACGATCATCTAAATCATCTTCAAAGATTCTTATTTTTTCTGCAATATCATTATGATTACTTATATATCGTTTTTTACTAGTAACATCATCCTTATATAAAGCATGATCACTTTCTTTAAAGTCTTTTTTTGATTTGATGTAAAGTACAAATTTGTGGTCTTTGTCAATATATGCTAAAGGATGTATAAATTCGATAAGATTCCCACAACGAGGACATTGAAAAGTAAAAAAAGTGTCATTTAACAACTGTTCTCTACCTTGCATTTCAAAATCTGAGAGAATCAGTGTTTCACTTTTACGATATGTATGAAACATGCACTGTGTACATGTTAGTTCCACTAATATTGATTTCATTTCTATCACCACGATGTTAATTATACTCATAAAATCAAAGAAGTCATTAAAAAAGTGTAGTAACTGCTAGAAAGCTAGTTTACCACACGTTTGTATTATTTGATTTTTTCTTTTAATTCAATTAGTGTTTCACAAGACATAAATACTTTTGTTATTTCTTGTAATTGTTCATAGGTTAATGTAGATAACCAAGTTGTTTCATCTACTTCAAATTTTTGCATAATCAAATTGTCAACTACAGAAAAATACGCTTCCTCTTTGCCTTTACGAGAACCTATTTCAATTCCTTTTTCAATTCCTTTTTCAATTCCCTTTTTCATACCCTGCTCTAGAGCTATTTGAGTTCTTTCTTCTAATTGGTTCTCCGCTCTCATTTCTCCCATTTCAATTGCCATTGCAATGGACCAAAGATCTTCATCATCCTGCATGTGTTGATATTTTTCCATGATTGCTCTCACCAACCTTTCCTCTGACTTCAGTATATCACGATTTCTATTATTTTTAAACAGATAGCAAAGCTGTTCAAATCCACTCATATGTAAGGCTCCCTTTTCTTTCGCAATACGATTGATTACTGGCAAATGAATGAAAATACTTTTTATGAGGGAATCTCCACCCATAGGATATCCACCTTTATTCATTAACTCATATTCATTAATCAAATCTTCATTACATGGGGCTATTGCATCTACAAATACGATTTGATATACATGTTTTAACTTTTTGTAATTATCCCCTTTCCTCAACTGGTTTGATAACATCCTAGTCAAATACAATTGAAATCGTTTATTATCTATTGATCCAATATAAGTTGTCTGCATTTCAATATCATATTCGTTATCCTGTTCATCCTTAACGTGAACATCTAAAACAACTCCTTTTTTACCAATAATCTTGGCATCCAAAATAGGATTTAAAACTTTGCTTTCTTTGGGATGAATGCCTGTGAGTTCTTCGATGATAGAATGTCGAATGAATATTGAAGTCTCATCATCTGCGCTTAACGCATACTTAAAAAATACATCGTTACAAAAATTTACTTCTTTGCTTCTTGTGATCATCATTATGATTCCTCCTTGGAAAGGGTATACCCCTTCCATAGGTATATACGAAATAAATTTCAAAAATCCTAAAAAAAATAACAAGTTTAGCAAATTTGCTCACTTGTTACTTTTTGTTAGATTGCTCTTGTAGCTTCTTTTAACCATTCTTTTTCTGCATCGTTTAAGTATGGTGAAATTTTATTATAAACAGCTTCATGATATTCATTTAACCAATAGATTTCATATTGTGTCAACAACTCTGTATCAATACCATCCAAATCAAATGGTACAAAAGTAATCGTTTCTAAATACATATACTGTCCGTATTCATTCTTCTCACCTTTACGTACAACACATTCATTTTCATGACGTATACCATGTGATCCTTCTACATAAACCCCAGGTTCATTTGATTGTGTCATTCCCTCTTCTAATATACAGCTATCACTACGATCAGAAACAATCTTCCAACGGAAACCATTAGGTCCTTCATGTACATTTAACAGATGTCCAACACCATGTCCTGTTCCACATTTATAATCTAAGTCCATATCCCATAATGGTCCACGAGCTAAGATATCTAAATTAACTCCACGACAACCATGTAAGAAACGTGCTCTCGATAATGCAATATGTCCACGTAGTGCTGCAGTAAAGTGTAAACGTATTTCATCAGAAATAGGACCTAATACAAAGGTACGCGTAATATCCGTAGTTCCTTCTAAATATTGTCCACCACTATCAACTAACAACAATCCTTCAGGTTGTAACATTACATCACTTTCAGGAGTAGCGCTATAATGCATCATCGCCGCATGTTCTTTATAAGCCGAAATAGTATCAAAGCTTACATCCAAGAAATTTTCTTGTTGTGCACGTAATTCTCTTAGATAATCACTCGCACTAATTTCGCTCATTTCCATCTTCCCAACATTCGTCTTTAACCAATACATGAATTTTGTCATCGCAACTCCATCACGTATATGTGCAATTTTATTATTCTCTAATTCTACCGGGTTCTTAATTGCTTTCATCATTTGGGATGGATTTGTACAATCCACAAGTTTGATATCTTTCTTTAAATTCTGTGTAATCGCATAGTTCACAAAACCACTATCCAATAAAATAGCACTATCTTCTTCTATCGTTTTCACAAACTCATAAACGGCATCATAATCCTTCACAATAATGTTATTAGCTTTAAATTCTTTACACAATTCATCCGTTAGCTTATCAGCATCAATAAAAAGATAGTTTTCATTGTGCGTTAACACAAGATAAGATAGTGCGACTGGATAACATTCTATATCTCCACCACGCATATTTAATATCCATGCTATATCATCCAATGAAGTTATGATATGATGTGTCGCTTGTTTTTGTTTCATCTCTTCACGAATTTCTTTTAACTTATCACCAACACTTTTCCCACTAAATGCTTCTGTTAAGAAGAAAGCTTTTGCATTCGGTAATGTAGGGCGATCTTTCCAAATCATATTTACTAAATCTTCATCATAAGAAACACCAACTTCTTTTTCTTTTAACTTACCTAAGATTGCCTTAGTTAACTTTGTATTCATTACTCTTCCATCAAAACCAAATACTTCTTTTTCTTTCATATGATCATAAATATATTGTGCAATGGTTGGAACGCCTTCTTCTCCTTGGCGCATCAATTCGATTGTTGAATCTTCAAGCTGCTTAGCTGCTTGAATAAAGTAACGGCCATCTGTCCATAATGCTGCACAGTCTTTACAAACTACCAAAGTACCAGCAGAACCACTAAATCCAGACATATAATATCTTGCCTTAAAATACTCCCCTACATATTCTGTTTCATGAAAATCAGAAGTAGGAATCATATACACACTGATATTTCTTTCATTCATTAAACGTCTTAATTCTTTTAATTTTTCTATAATTGTCATATATACCTCCAAATAAAAAATATCCATAAACATTGTACTCTAAAAACCTGTTTATGGATATATCTTTTCTTCAAATCTTCACAAAGAATCATCCTTTTTCATATCGTGGAACCTTACAAAGGATTCAAAGATACTAAATCTATATGATGAAGTTAATTCCACCTTCAATAAATGCTTTTGTGCTTCATGAGTTTGTTTATCTTTATTAGCTTGTATCTTACAGGACTTTCTTACTATATGCATAGATTTCTTTATAACTTAGGTAGAAGTATCCTTTTGAAGATACTCAAACAACTTTACAAACAGCTTCCTATTGTTCCTCTATTTGTTCTTCTTTATGAATATCTTTTGTCTCTATCTCTTCCTTTTCCTTAGAAGTATTAACAATATTTTTTTTCTTATTGTTCTTTTTTTCTTTATCCTTTTCTTCCCACCGAGCTTTGATTAACTTATTCACACACCAGACTACAAATAATTCTGCATACATCAAAAAGCCAAACTTACTCTGCAAAAACAAAACAAGTTTCCCTACATATGGTATATGAAAAACATATGTTCCAATAATATCCTCACGCTTTGTTTCATACACATCTAATTCATCTGAAGATTCTGGATTGGTACGATAACACCATTCTCCTTTATCATTTTGTTCCATCTTATTAAAATGATGGGTGATCAATATTTCTTCTCCAAACCTATTTGCATTGAAGGTAATAATATCACCCTTTTTCAAATCTAAATTATCTTTTACATCCACAACCTTCGTGAATACCAATGAATTTGTAGGAATTCGCGGTTCCATACTATTCGTTAAAACAGAATACATTCGAAATCCAATGAAGTCTGCGGTTTCTTTTGGATGTAGCTGCATAGATATAATAAAAGTTACCAAGGATACTATAGCAAGCAAAAAAATAAGATGAGTAATTTTCTTTAATAGTCTCATAGCATCCCTTCTTTCATAGAAATTGTATAAGATTATAAAGCCTTTTACAACAAGCTTTTAAAAAACCGTCATGAGACGGTTTTATTTAGCATCTAATTCTGCACCGATTGTTACGTTAACAATTTTCCCTTTATGTTTTGCATCCTTTGGAGTTACTTCTATAGTGTACGTATTATCTCCATTAGCTATCTCATCATCAATGTTGTTTGTTAAACTAGTTGCACCATCTTTGATTTCAATATTAAAATCCGTTGTTATATTTGTATCGGAATCATCTTTAATAGTTGGTGTAAACGTAACTTTGTTTGCACGCTGATCTGTTTCAATGTTAAATGTTAGAGTAGATGTATACTTTGGTGCATCATTTGTAATTCCAGATAATGAAGTTGGTACAAATGCTGATAATGTGCCTGCATCAATATTAATTGCTTTATTAATTGTCAATGTAGCTGTTGCTTCAGCTTGGGTTGTATCCCAAACTGCATATGTTCCTGCTGAAGTCGCAACGATTGCACCTGCTGTCAATAATGATAATAATGATGTTTTTTTCATATTATGTTCTCCTTTTGGTAATATATTTTAATATTATATATTTACCCCTTTTTCTTTACACTTACATTTTAATGCTAAAATGAAAATTTGTGTAATACTTATACCTAGAGAACTGGTTATACGTAAAATGTATAACTAAATATTAAAGTAATCCTTGTATATCAAATCCAAGAAAACTTCCGCAGGAGGAGATAATAATTCTCTCTTACGTTTTATGATAACAAAATATTTCACAATATCACTATTCTTCAAAACCATAGAGTGTATATTAGAAGACTTTAACTCATTTATCTGCCATTTGTGACCAAGGATAAAAGAATCCGTATTATGTAACATCTTTATAATCGCATGATAGTTGCTCATTGTAATAGACTTTGTTAAATTTGCAATGCGCACATCATCTACTTCTAATGTGCGATTTAAATTGGAAATGAAATCATATGGTAGATGAATATAGATATGTTCTGGTAAATCCTTGGCATCTACATCCTTATCTGCAGCTAAACTACTTTTTTTATAGGCATGAACATACAAAGGACTTTCTCCATGAATATTTAATTCCAGATCCTTTAATTCTGCCATTCTTCGAAATATTTTTAATTGATAATCGTTTAAAATCGTAATTCCGATTTCAGAAGTACCATCCACTACATTATTCATGACTGCTTCTGCCGTTGTTTCTAGTAGTCTTATTTCTGTTTCTGTTGAACGCATTTTACGATAAAAACGTAAGATAAGATCATCTTTTAAGAAAATAGAATCCACTGATACAGATAATAAACTATATACTACATCTTCATCTACATTCTTTAACCGTTCTAGCACATTGAACTGCCCTAAGATAGATTGCGCATAATTATAGAATGTTTTTCCAGCAGGAGTAAGGCTTACTCCTCTCGATGTACGAATAAGTAATTCTTTTCCCATTTCTTCTTCCAGTGCTTTGATAGACCTACTTAACGTTGGTTGTGTCATATAGAGTTGTTCACTCGCTTTATTGATACTACCAAATTGTACAATGTCCACAAAGTGTTGTAATTGTTCCTTTTTCATCGATTTCTCCTTATGTATGATTGACTGCGTAGGAACCATTTGCACTGGCTACTACATCATCACAATCTTTCACTTTTGCGATTGCTCTTACTTGTACCATACGACTTCCAGCATGATCACAAACCGCTTCAACAATTAATTCATCATGTTCCTTTATAGATTTATTGAAATTGATTGCCATTTGTATGGTAGGCGTAAATGTTCCATCACTAAAGGCATAAGCAGCACATCCCATGCTCATATCTAAGGCAGTACTAATCATTCCTCCATGCATGTTCTTAGTGGGATTCAATTGCCATTTATGTACAGGATAGGATACTGTTACACGTTTCTTTTCTATGTCATAATATAGTATTTTCATATCCATCATGGCGTTTATTGTTCCTTCTTCGCTCCTTCGCAAATCTAGGAAATGTTGTATTTTTTCTTTGATTAGGTTTTCTTCCATATATGTACCTTCTTTTGTTTCTATTATAGCGAAAATGGTAAAAGAAAGCCATACTCTAGGCATGGCTTTCGCTTATTCTTTTTCTAATTTTTCAATTCCAACTTGGATTCTTTTTAATGTTTCTTCTTTTCCAAGAATATGGGCAATTTCAATTGCGCCCCCTGGTGTAAATTGCTTTCCTGTAATCGCTGTACGAACTGGCCATAATACTTGTCCATTCTTCATACCTAGCTTTTCAGGAAGTGCCAATAAAACATCGTGGATGCTTTCTTCTCTAGACCAGTCATTAAGTTCGCTTAATACATCTTTTGCAGCCTGAAGAGCCTGTAAAGCTATCTCATAAGTTGTTTTCATTTTCTTGTGAATATACATTTCATTATCGTAGCTTGGTAACTCATCAATAAAGTCAATACTTTCTGTAATCGTTGCTAATGTATCAGTACGAGGTTGTAAGATACGAGCAACTGCTAACATATCCACTGGTTTATGAATCCCTTCTTCAATGTATGGTTTCGCAATTTCAAAGAATTCTTCTACTGACATTGCACGTAAATACATTCCATTCATCCAAGTAAGCTTATCAATATCAAAGATTGCTGGAGATTTAGAAATACGTTTGATATCAAATACTTTGATCAACTCTTCTAACGTATAAATTTCTTGTTCACTTTCTGGTGCCCATCCTAACAAAGCAATATAATTCAAGATAGCTTGAGGTAAATATCCTTTCGCTACTAAATCTTGAAAGCTAGCATCTCCATTACGTTTACTTAATTTATGTTGTTCATCTTTCATTACTGGAGGTACATGTACATACGTTGGAATGTCCCATCCATAAGATTGATAAATCAAATTGTATTTCGGAGTGGAAGATAAATATTCATTCCCACGTACAACATGAGAAATTTCCATTTGATGATCATCAATGATATTGGCAAAATTATATGTAGGAAATCCATCAGACTTCAACAAAACGGATTCATCTAATGTACTATTATCTACTTCGATTCTTCCATATACTTCATCATCAAAATAGGTCACTCCATCATGTTTAATACTTTGACGCACTACGTAGGTTTCCCCATTCGCAATACGAGTACGTGCTTCTTCAACACTCACATGCTTACAAGGATCATCATATTTAAATGAAATTCCTAAACTCTCAGCTTCTTTTCTTTGTCTTTCAATTTCTTCTTCACCACAGAAACAATAGTGTGCACCACCAAGGTCTACTAATTGATCAGCATATGCTTTATACATTGGTAAACGCTCTGATTGTACATATGGTCCAAACTCACCACCGATATCTGGTCCTTCATCGTGGTGAAGTCCAACTTCTTTCATTGTATTATAAATAATATCTACAGCACCTTCTACAAGACGCTCTTGATCTGTATCCTCAATACGAAGGATAAAATCTCCATTTTCGTGTTTTGCGATCAGATACTCGAACAATGCAGTTCTTAAGTTTCCGATATGCATATATCCTGTAGGGCTTGGCGCAAATCTAGTTCTTATTTTTGTCATAATATTCTTCCTTTCAATACTTTATAATCATATAATAAACAGGGCTGTTTATCAACCTAAAAGAAGTCTTTTTTACCTTGAACTTGCTTAATTTCTATTGACAAGGATATGCGCAATGCTTTATAATATCACATGCTGCACTAAAAATTGGGGTATAGCCAAGCGGTAAGGCACCAGACTCTGAATCTGGCATTTCCTTGGTTCGAATCCAAGTACCCCAGCCAATGTATACACAAAAGTCGAATGGATTCGGCTTTTTTTATATTTTGAACAACACTACACTTTTATTAGGCATTTACATATACTACCATAGTGCACTTATAGCATACTACTAGGAGTATTCATAATACTACGATATCATATAGGAAAGTGAGGATGTCTATGAATTCATTAGAAATGGTATACCAGTATCTAATAGAGAAAAATATAAAGGTGAAACGTAATATCTTACTTGCTTCTTTGACAACGCTACATATTGGAGGTCCAGCAAAACTCCTTGTGGAAGTTTCAAAAGTAAAAGATATAAAAGATACGATAACAGTATGCCAAAAATATGCAGTCCCTTTTTACGTATTAGGGAGAGGAAGTAATGTATTGGCACTTGATGAAGGCTTTCATGGAGTAATTTTGCATATTGCGAATCTTTTTTCAAGTATTACAAAGAATGATGATACGCTTGTAAAAGCAAAAAGTGGTGCCCTTTTAAGAGATGTTAGCAATTTCTGTATAGAGGAACACTTAGGTAACTTTGAATTTGCTTGTGGAATACCTGGTAGTGTTGGTGGAGCTATCATTATGAATGCTGGCGCGTATGATGGTGAAATGAAAGACATTGTAAAGGAAGTAACCTTTTTAAACGAGAAACTAGAAGTCGTGACCTTTACAAATGAAGAACTTGATTTTTCATATCGTCATAGTTACTTTAGTTCTCATTTTGGTATCGTCCTAGAAGTAATCTATGATTTGGTTCCTAGAAATAAAGACCTTATCAAAGAGAAAGTGAAGGATTTAATGAATCGACGTTATGCAATGCAACCAATGGATAAGTATAGTGCAGGAAGTACCTTTCAAAGACCCTTAGGGAATCACGCTTCAAAGCTGATATTTGAAGCAGGGCTAGCTGGCAAACGTATTGGAGATGCTTGCGTATCCAATAAGCATACAGGATTTTTAATCAATGAAAAGGATGCGAGCAGTCAAGACTTTCAAGCGTTAATTACCTATGTACAAGATAAAGTAAAGCAACAAAGTGGATATGAATTAGAATGTGAAATAAAATTTATTATGAATGAGGAATCTTTAAAAATCATTTGACGTGACATAAAACAAAAATATTTAGTATAATACAATCATTATAAAGGAGTGTTCGTATGACAAAGTATATATGTGATATCTGTGGATATGTTTATGATGGTGAAGATTTCTTGAAAGAGGATGATGATTATAAATGTCCCTTGTGCGATCAAGGAAAAGAGGCATTTCATGAAAGAAGTTTTAGTCACGAAGTAAATCTTGCTACGGATGAATATCATCGCAATAAATAGATAAAAGTGCGCATGCGCTTTTTTTTATAGGCTAGTACAAATGAAATATCTTTCTAGCACTTTCTACACAAACTGTAATTTTTATATTTGGATATGTCTTCTTAAATTTTTGTAACACTCTTGGTAAATGACCATTTGCTATGGAACACTTCTTTAAAACCACAAGACAATTTTTTATTTTAGTGCTAGAATGAACATAGAGAAACATCAATATTCTATATTTCTTAGAAAAGAAAGAAGGGGAAACATGAGTAAATATATAGAATTGAGAGTCAAGAAAGTATACGTGGTAATTTGTTGCATTGTATTACTTATCATTAGTGCCATTGGTGGATATTATATTTGGTGTTCTTATCATCCAGATATTTATATTCAAATAAGCGATGGACCTACTGGAAAAGAAGGCATCAAAATGGAAGCCCCTAATATTTCATTTGCAGGACATGGGATTGCCCAACCAGCATCATCTATTGAATTAAATTTACAAGGTATTGTAAGTCAACATGAATTCTTCTGTAATTATATAAAGGATACTTACAAAACATCCGACATAAAATTGAATATTAAGGTAAAAGATGGACAAACCATTCTAAAGTATTCTGGATCCGCAACTACACTTGAAGATGAAGTAATTACGATCGATGAAGAGTTTGCTCTTGATTTTACATTAGACGCGGATATTACCTAATCACAAAAAGATCTTTCGATCTTTTTTTATTTTATCTGTATCCTAGATTGAATTATTCAAATTCGTATTCCAAACCAAGCATACGTATTTTTATTATATACATGTACATAAATCGTTCGATTGGAATTGATCGATATGCGATACTTTTTCATCCCCTCATTATCCGTTCCTTTAATTTCTTCGATTCGTAAATCACTCGTTATCAATTCAATATAGTGATCTTTTAAAATAGTTTCTAACGTAGTTATATCGTTTATTTTTTGGGTAATAAATATAGTTGGTTCTCCATATCTATATTTATATGTTAAAGACTTGATTGGCACTACATAATATAAATCTTTCTTTTCAACTACCTTATAATAGCCTTGCATAGCTGCTATAGGCTGTGATGTGCCAAACATATTTATACTGATTATACAACAAGCAAATGACAATACAAAAAATACAAAAAATATAAATCCAAATAGTATTCTTCTTTTTTTGTTAGGAGTAAAACAAATAAGAGAAATTGTTATTGCTAGAACAAAAATTTGTACGTTTCTAATATTCAGTGATTGATTTATTATCATATCATTGATCATCAAGAATAAACTTAAAGTTATGATAATAACAGAAAGTGCTATTTTATAGACTAATTTCATAAACATTTCTCCTATCGCTCATCCCATCCATTGAGTAAATGATAGCATATAAATCATAAATATTCACAATTTGCTATCTCGATGCTTTAGACAATATAAAGCACTTTTTTTACTGCTGTAGTGTAGATAATAAAGTTTTTAATGGTTCATTTAAAAAGAGTCCTTTATCGTATAAGATATGGTTTTCATTACAGAGTATTTCATTTCTTATGGTTAAGGTGTGCAATTCTTTCCGGAATGGACATGTTTGAATAATGGAATCTGGAAGAATGCTAACTCCTAAATTATGACGAACTGCCTGTAATAGTGCTTGAGAGTTCACACTTGTCCAAAGTGGCTCTATTACCATTTGGTGAAGACGACATGCACTATCAAAGGTATCACGAGCTGCACTTCCCTTTTCACGAAGTAACCATTGATACTTTGTAACTTCATTCCATTCTATCGTATGTTTCTTAGCAAGTGGGTGTTCTTTATGACACAGGATTTGTAAATCATAAGAAGAAAAACGTAATTGTTGCCAATCTTCATTCACAACTACACCCTCCACAAGCGCAAGATCAATCGTATGTTGTTGTAAACGCTGTAAGATTTTACTAGCGCTTTCTACACAAACAACAACTTTTACATTTGGATATATCTTCTTAAATTCCTGTAACACCCTTGGCAAATGATCATTTGCTATGGTAATACTAGAGCCCAAGTGTATAGTGCAGTTTTCTTCTAAGGAAGGTGATATATGAATAAGGTCTTCATAAGAATGTAAGACTCTTTGAACCTTGCTCAGATATGCTTTTCCTATAGCATTTAAATAGATGCGTTTCCCAAAACGATCAAACAATTGTACTTGAAGTTCTTCCTCCAATTCCTTAATTGCTAAGGATACTGCCGGCTGTGTCATATACAACTTTGCAGCTGCTTTTGTAATATTTTCTTCTTCACAAACCTTTTGGAAAATCTGCAACATTTTTATATTCATTAGGATCACCTCTATATATCAATTTTAACATATATTACATAAAATAATATAATTTTATTTATATATAAAGGTAAGTTATAATAATACCGGAGGATAGATTATGAATAAAAAAAGATTTGATTTATATATATGGTTATTTCGTACCAATTTCTTTATTAGTGCGTTTACGTTTGGAGGAGGCTATGTAGTCATCCCTATGATACGTAAGTACTATGTTGAAAAGGCGCATTGTTTTAAAGAAGATGAACTTATGGAAATGGCTGCCATTGCACAATCATCACCAGGTGCGATTGCGATTAACTTATCTGTTTTGGCTGGTTATAAAGTTGCGGGACTTAAGGGTTCTATTTTAAGTGCTTTTGCGGCAGTAATGCCCCCATTGCTCATACTCTCTGTTATCTCTGTAGGTTATGAAGCATTTCGAGACAATATATATATTTCCATGGCTTTGAAAGGTATGCAAGCGGGAGTCGTCGCTTTGATTGTAGATTTTATGATTGATATGTGTGCTACCATCTTTAAAGAACAGCCTCGTTCTATCTATGTACTAGTTCCAATTACCTTTATCGCAAGTTTTATATTTCAAATAAATGTAGCACTTATTTTAATAGTTTCTGTTTTATATTGTATCGCAATACAATATTGGCATAGACAGCGAGATATTGTATGAGTTCACTCTACGAATTACTTATTAGCTTTCTACAAATTGGTCTGTTTAGTATTGGAGGAGGATATGCGACCATTCCTCTTATCCAAGAACAAGTGGTCAATTTGCATGGTTGGTTAACAATGCAAGAATTCACAGATATTATCACGATTTCTCAAATGACACCAGGACCTATTGCTGTGAATACTTCGACCTTTGTTGGGATTCAAATTGCTGGTATACCTGGTGCGATTATCGCAACAATCGGTTGTATCTTTTCTGGTTTTGTAATCTCTATAACGTTATATAAATTCTTTCAGAAGTACCAATCTTCGATCTATGTATACAAAGTTATAAACGGTCTAAAAGCAAGTGCCTGCGGTTTAATTATGGCATGTGCTGGTACTATTTTGTTACTGGCTTTCTGTAATACTTCTTCTTTAACTATAAAAGATATGTCCTTAGATGGTATTGCAGTTCTTATTTTCTGTATTTGTTTTCTTCTACTACGTAAATTTAAGTGGAATCCCATTCTAGTGATTGTAAGTTCTGGTATCATGGGATTGGTATTGTACTTATAAACCAAAAGAAAAGAGGCTGTAACGAAATAGACACATTTGGAAATTCAGATGATGCCTAGGAGGTTACGACCTCTTTTTTTCATATATATGAGTCATATAGGTTAAAATAAGCTCATTAAGCTTAAAAAAGG
>NZ_JBSPFA010000041.1:0-22968 GCF_053848885.1 Amedibacillus sp. YH-ame10 | reverse complement strand
GAATAAGTAAAAGCAAAGCATGGGAATGGGCGAACACGCGAAAAGGGTATGCCAGAGTAGCAAGTTCATTCATCATGTGTAGAGCGGTTCCTAATAAAGTTCTAGAGAAAAGAGGATTCCTAGAAATGGAAACCCTCTATCGAAACAAATCTATATAAAATATACTGAACCGCCGTATACGGAACCGTACGTACGGTGGTGTGAGAGGACGATAAATAAAATAATTATTTATCTCCTACTCGATTATATTTGGGTAGTAACCTAGACGTATTTTGTAAAATAAAAATTAGGTTTTCATATCTCCTCTTCGAAGAGGAAATTTCTTGTTTTATCAAATGTAATAATTTCGTTATAGTATAGGTGAAAGGAAGGGATATCATGAATTATGAAGAAATATCATTCCAACTGATATTGCACAGTGGAAATGCAAGAAGTCTTGCTCATGAAGCATTATCAGATGTGAAAGAAGACAAGGTAGAAATCGCAAAAGAAAAACTAAAAGAAGCAAAGGAGGAACTGTTACAGTCTCAAAAACTGCATGCACAAATGCTAAGAGAAATGGCAAATGATGTGGAAATTAAAATTAATTTATTGTTGATTCACGCAGAGGATCATGTGGCAAGTTCAGATTGTGTTCTTATGATGGCAAATGAAGTAGTTGGTATTTATGAAAGGTTTGGTAAAACACATGGATAAAAAATTTTTATGGGGAGGAGCAAGTGCTTCCTATCAATGTGAAGGTGCTTGGAATGAAGATGATAAAGCAGAAAGTATGTGGGATCACTATTTACATCTTGAAAATCTAGAAAATGGAGATATTGCAAGTGATCATTATCATCGTTTTGAAGAAGATATTAAAATGATGGCAGAAGGTGGACAAAATACATATCGATTCTCTCTGTCATGGCCAAGAATTATTAAGAATAGAGAAGGGGATGTAAACGAAAAAGGAATCGCTTTCTATCATAGGATGTTGGATGCTTGTCATACCTATGGAATTACACCCTTTGTGACAATTTATCACTGGGACTTACCGCAGTATTGGGAAGAAACTGGTGGATGGTTAAATGAAGAAGTTTGTTATGCTTATCAACATTATGCAAAGGTATGCTTTGAAAACTTTAAAGATAAGATTTTACATTGGGTAACATTCAATGAACCTAAGTGGTTTACAGCAAGTGGATATCTTATTGGGAATTATCCCCCAGCACATCAAAACCCACAAGAGATGATTTGTGCAGCGTATCATGTGATGTATGCGAGTGCATTGGGTGTGCAAGCCTTTAGAGAAGGTGGATATCCTGGAGAAATTGGTATCGTACATAGCTTTACGCCAGTCAATGGGATTGATGATAGCGTGGAAACAAGAATTGCAATGCGTTATGCGGATAATTATTGCAATAATTGGATTCTAGATACTGCCGCAAAAGGTGAAATCCCAATTGATTTATTAACAGCATTATCAAAGAAGTTTGATTTAAGTATGATAAAAACTGAGCATTTAAAGGTGATTAAGGAAAACACAGTAGACTTTTTAGGGTTGAACTATTACTCTAGAACACTAGTAAAACCTTATACAGATGGAGAAACCGTATTTATCATAAATCATGCTGGTAAAGAAGGAAAAGGACAGAGTAAGGTAGTATTAAAAGGATGGTTTGAACAAATCTTAAATGATCCTAATATGACTTATACAGAATGGGATACAGAAATCTATCCAAAAGGTTTGCAAGAAGGATTGTTAGAAGTTCATGAAAAATACCATCTGCCAATTTATATTACAGAAAATGGTGTTGGAGTAGCAGAAGATGTAAGTGTTGAAGAGGTACAAGATGATTATCGTATTAGCTTTATGAATGATCATATCAATGCGATGATGAATGCAATGGATCAAGGTGTAGATATCCGTGGTTATTATGCTTGGAGCTCTTTTGATTTATACTCATGGAAGAATGGATGTAAAAAACGTTATGGTTTAGTTGCAATAGATTTTGATTCAGAACTTGTGAGAAAGCCAAAGAAAAGTTATCATTGGTATAAAGAGATGATTGAAAGCAATGCGAAGTTGATTAAAAGAGTCGACTTGTAGGAGGAAATTGTTATGAAAAAAATTATGTTAGTATGTAATGCTGGGATGTCTACAGGAATGTTGGCAAAACGTATTGAAGAAGCAAGTGGTGGTGAATTAGAAGTGAAAGCTTATGGAGAGGCTGAATATTTGGATTATATCGAAGGTGTTGAATTGATCCTTGTTGGTCCACAAATTCGTCATTTACTACCAGATATTAAAGCATCTGTATCCATTCCAGTGGAAGCCATTGCGCCACAACACTATGGGATTATGAATGGGAAAGCAGTATATCAAGATATTTTAAAAATTCTTAAATAAAGAAAGGGAAGGTTTTGAAGTATGAATTTTAATACAATTAACGCGAAGATGGAGAAACATATTCTTCCTCTTGCGAATAAAATGAGTTCACAGCGTCATTTGAAAGCGATTAGAGATGCATTTATATCTTTGTTGCCAATTACATTAATGGGGGGACTTGCGGCTGTTGTTGGGGCAGCACCAGTAACTGAATCAACAACCAATGGGTTCTTGTTGGCATGGGCAAAATTTGTAGCTGATAACAATATGTTGTTGTCTTGGATCAACGCATTGACATTAGGAGCAATGGCACTCTATATTTGTATAGGTATTACAAACTTCTTGTGCAAACACTATAAAATTGATCCATTTTTACCGATTTTATTAGCGACAGCAGGATTCTTAATGGTATGTGTTGCGCCAATTGAATTAGGTTGGGCTGGAAAAAGTGTAGAAATTTCTTATTTGGATGGAAAAGGTTTGATTCCAGCAATCGCAATTAGTATATTTACTGTTGAATCATACCAATTTATGAGAAAACGTAATTGGGGAAGAATTAAACTTCCTGATAGTGTACCTGCATCCTTATCCGAAACATTTGCTTCCTTATTACCAGGCGTTTTAATACTGACAGCATTTATCGCAATCTTCGCAATCTTCAATGCAGCAAATACAACTTTACCAGGTTTCATTTATCAAATGTTGGCACCAGCATTTAATGCAGCAGATTCTATGCCGTTTGCTATCATTGCAACATTACTAATACATCTATTCTGGTTCTTTGGAGTACATGATGCAGCACTTGCTGGAATTTTAGGACCTGTTCGTGATGGAGGCTTATCCTTAAATGCAGCTGCTCAAGCAGCAGGAAAAGCATTGCCAAATGTATTCACGACTCCATTCTGGGTTTATTTCGTCGTTATCGGAGGGTGCGGTGCTTGTTTGGCATTAGCAATTCTATTAGTACGTTCAAAATCAAAACAATTAAAGACGGTTGGACGTGTAGGTATTGTACCAGCATTCTTCAATATTTCTGAACCTATCATCTTTGGAGTTCCATTGATGTTAAATCCAATTTTCTTAATTCCATTCTTATTTACTTCTACGTTAAATGCGGTCATTGCATATGCTTGTATGAGTTCAGGCTTGATTGGAAGATCGTTTGCCATGTTGTCATGGAATATGCCAAGTGTATTTGGAGCATTCTTGTCGACAATGGATTGGCGAGCAGTTGTACTAGTAGTTCTGTTGATTTTAATGGATATACTTATTTACTATCCATTCTTCAAAATACAAGAACGTCAACTTGTTGCGCTTGAAAATGAGGAAGAAGAAGTAAAAGAAATCGAATAATTGAAAAGGTGGGAAACTCTTCCCATTTTTTCGCATATCACATATACTTAAGGTATCATCACCTTTGAATAGGAATGAGGTAGGGATAATATGAAAGATTTAAGCAAACGTCATTTGGATCTATTGAAAATCTTACGTAGTGAGGAAGTTATGACTTCTCAAGAATTGGGTATGAAACTACATGTTTCATCGAAGACAATACGTAATGAAATTAAAGTATTGAACAGTTTGTTTTCAACTCCTTGTATCATAGCGAATAAAGGGAGTGGCTACAGTATTGTAAAAGATCATGAAGTTTATAATTCTTTAGCACAAAATCATAAGGATGTTGAATTACACCGTAATTTTAAAGTTTTAAAATATTTATTAACCAATACAAGCGTTAATTTTTATGATTTGGCAGAGGCATTATATATTAGTGAAACAACGCTACAAAATAGCGTTGTGGAGTTAAATGAAATCATCGCAAAACGAAATATATCCGTACAAATTAGACGTACAAACAATGAAGTCTATTTTGATGGTAGTGAAGAGGCAAGAAGACAAGCCTCCACGTATTTTCTCATGCATGAAATCAATGAATATAATTTTGATTTAAATAATTACACTCACTTTTTCCATACCTTTGACCTAACAAAACTAAAACACTACATTCTAACATTTGATCGTGATCATGATGTAAAGATGAAAGATTTTGAGACGATATCTTTTGTAATGCATGTAGCAATTATGCTAGAACGTATCCTACAAGGAAATGAAATCTTACCTGTTGAGAATGCAAAACCAGATGATCGACATATGGAACTAGCAAAGGAGTTCGCAAAGGGCCTTGTTGAAGTAATTGATGTCGCTTTATCAAATACAGAGCTTTCCTATTTGGCATGTTTATTTGCAGGGAAATTACCAGTAATAGATACAGAAGAATTAGCAGATATGCGTTTATTCATCGATGATATCATTGCCCAAATTCAAACAAATTATGATGTAGATTTAAACCATGATTTAGAGTTTCGAAACAATTTTCTGATTCATCTAATGGGACTTAAAAATCGTATTGATAATCAGACATTCTTAAATAACCCTCTGATTGCGGATATCAAACAGAATTTTGTATTGGTGTATGATATTAGTGTATTCATTGCGATGAAAATTCAAGAACGTTTTGATACAAGTTTGTTAGAGGATGAAATTGGATATATTACCCTACATCTCATGGGGTCTTTGGTTAGAATGCATACTTCTAGTTGCCGTAGAGTTGTTGTTTTGTCTCCTTTAGGTGAAGCGGGGAATGGATATTTACGCAGTAAATTAACAAACGTGCATGATTTGACAATAGAACTGTGTGCAATTTTATCCATGTTTGATACGAAAAAGATTGCGGAAATCCAACCAGATTTAATTATTAGTTTTTTTAAAGAACCAAGCGATGTTAAGTATCCAGTCTATGTTTGTGATGGACTATTAAGTGATGGAGATTTAGAAAAAATATATCAGATTCTAAAAAAACAAAATCATACAGATGATGCGTCGAATTTCTTTTCTCAACAATTGTTTTTTCCAAATGTACAAGCCAACAAAAAGGAAGAAGTTATTCAGTTGCTTTGCGATACATTGTATGAACAAGGGTACGTTGAAAAGGATTATCAAAATTATGTTTTGAAACGAGAACAGACAGCGCCAACAGCGTATGGAAATATGTTCGCGATACCTCATCCAATTGAGAAAAAAGCAAATAAGAATATGGTGGCAGTTGCGATATTGAACAAACCTATCATGTGGAGTGAACAAAAAGTGAGACTCGTGTTTTTGTTCTCATTATCAAAAGAGCGAGATGAGGCATTTGATAAGTTATTTGAACAACTCGTGGGTTTATTAAATGATGAAAATAAAGTAAAGCAGTTAATCAAAATGGATACTTTTACATCCTTTATCACAACCTTTATGTCTTCTATATAAAAAGCAGCTTTATCGCTGCTTTTTTGATGCACGCATGAGACGTATGATAATGATAAGGAATAGAATGCCATTACATATAGTGATGTAAAAGGAAGCTCCTATACCTGGGATTATGTTCGCATCAGCTAAATATCCTAAAACAATCATCCATAATGCATTGCTACATGTAGTAAGCATAGCGATTATCATTTGTTTAAAGGATGGTGTTTGCCATAGGATAAGTAGAAGAATTGTTGTGAAGATAAGCACTTGCATAGTTGCGTATACATGTTCATTCAACATAAGAGCTATCCTCTACTAGAGTAGGCATTGTTTGATTGTATTTTATGATAAAAGTATCCACATTCAATAGGTTCAAGAAGAGAAAGGCAATACAGAAATACTTTATGATATGTTGTAGGGTTTTGTCTTCTGTGTGGTTTATATGATATAGGATAAGTACAAAGGTACCAAGTAGTATGATTAAAAACCATGAAGAGTACACACGAAGTGGAGTTAATCCATAAGCACTGATATATAAAACCATCTTTAACATAGCTGTACATAATAAAGCGATTGTTTCTACACATAGGATGCGCTTAATAGCGTATTGTATTTTTGAATGTGTTTGTTTACTAATGAGATGCATACATACAAGTACTAAGAGATTGATGGCAGATATGATACAAAGTTGAAAGAATCCTTCTCTAGCAAAATGGGAGAATGAGAAGCTTTCCAAAGACATTGACATATTTTTGATAATATCAGAGGTAGATAGAATTAGAAATATTGTGTATACCATGATTAAGATAACTTCGATTGTCATGGGGACTGTAATCGGGATTATACGTGTTTTATTCATACGTATATCTAGTTCGTTTTTTTCAACTTTAATTACATCTGCTCGTTCACAGTTCATGTTTCCATAAATAAGGGAATATAGGTATGTGAATACAGGGAAGGAAAATATAATATAAATGATTTCTTTTATTAGATTGTTTATATTTGAGAAGAAATAAAGAACAAAGCGTTGAAAGGCAAGGTCTGCCGACAATAGTAAAGGGATAACGACAAGTAATATAGGAACACTGATGATAATTCCAATCAAAATAGCGCCAACATGTTGTAGATGAAGGGCTTCTTTTGATAGTGAAACAAGTTTTTGACATAGCGTTTTTATTCCTTGTAGTGGAACGAAGGTGAAGGCATTTAAAATATCAATAAAGAAATACTGTCCATTTTCATGGATTTGTTTATGAGAAAGTACAAGCAATGTATGCGATAGTACAAGTAAGATAAAACAAACATTGAAGAACTTCAAGAAATAATTATCGAAGATTAGGTTTGGTATACAACAAAGGAAAAGAAAGATGAATGAGGTATACGTTTTGTGAGTGAATGGAAAATAGAGTCTTGCGTAGATAGCACTAAGTATTACGTATAGAATCAGCAATATAGCTTGTGGCTCTTCCATATGAAATGGTTGAAGAAAACGGATACCTAGATAGGAAATAAGGGCAATGGCGCATGCCATAAAGATGTTGTAGTGGGTGTATATGAATACATTGGGTGCATTTAAAAGAGCATCGTGCTCGATACGTTTTTTGTTCATGATAGTTTCTCCTATTTTTTATTCTTCGACATACTCCAATATGTCGGCGGGTTGACAGTCTAGGGCTTTACAGATTGCGTCTAGTGTAGAGAAGCGAATTGCTTTCGCTTTGTTGTTTTTTAGTATGGATAGATTAGCATTCGTGATATCAATCTCTTTTGCAAGATCTCCTGCAGATATCTTTCGTTTTGCCATCATCACATCTAAGTTTATAATAATTGGCATAGCGTTTCCTTATATTGTGAAGTCATTTTCCTGTTTTAACAGGGTGGCTTCACTTATGACATTTTTTACTACTCGCAGGATGAGCGCAATGAATGCAAATGCAATGGATACAAGAAAGAAGGCAATGTAGCCAATGGAAGATATGGCACATACGATTGCAACCCCCATACACAGCCAAGAAAGTCTTCTTAAATGACGGGTGTTTTCTTCTTCAAATACGACACCGTTTTGGATGTTCTTTAATAATTTGTGCAATAAAGCAAATATAAAGAACGCAAGAAATAGGCATACATAGCCAGTGATAAGAATGGTATAAAAAGCATTTGGTTTTTGTACATAGTCAACATATGCTTTTGTGAATGGATATCCACCAATACAGAAAATGATTCCGATTATGAAAAATATCTTCACGCATAAAATGGATAATGTTAGTGATTTATCAGAGTTCCACATAGATAAGTCCTCCCTTACAGGTATAATATAACACGCAATATCTTGTTTTGCAATATAAATTTATCGTTTATCAATAAATTTTTGTTTTTGTGTGGTGTGTAAAGGGTGCTTGTAAGATGTAGTAAATATCTCCTGCAGTGCATTCGTAAGAATAATCTTTTATTAAAATGATAAGAGAACCATTAGAATCGTATGAAATGAAGATTATATATGTTTTTTTTGGTAATCATGAAGTATAATGAAAGAAAAAGGCAGGGAAAGTCTATGAAAACAATTGGATTTATTGGATGTGGAAATATGGGCAAAGCAATGGTGGAGGGAATTATGAAGGCAAATCTTGTGGATGGAGACCATATGATTGTCAGTAATACACGCCCAGAGAAACTACAAGAATTGAGTAGCCAGTACGATGATTTCTATATTAGTGATAATGTAAGTGTTGCGAAGAATAGTGACCTTCTGTTTTTGGCAGTGAAACCCTATTTGTATAAAGATGTTATCGATGAAATCAAAGAGTATGTAAAACATGATTCTATCGTAATTGCAATTGCGGCTGGAATTAGTATACAGGATATGTATCATATGTTTGGTAGAATGTGTAAGGTGGTAAGAGCAATGCCAAATACACCTGCAATGGTTGGTGAGGGTATGAGTGCTTTGGCATTTGGTGAACTATTGGATGACGATGATAAAGAAGAAGTTGTTTCTATTTTTGAAAGTTTTGGAAAATGTGCGGAAGTGAAAGAAACTATGATGGAAGCTGTGGCAGTTGTTAGTGGAGCTTCTCCAGCATATTTATTTATGATTATGGAAGCAATGGCGGATGGGGCTGTGCTTGAAGGAATGCCAAGAAATGATGCATATACATTTGCGGCACAGGCAATGCTTGGCTCCGCAAAGATGGTGTTAGAAACAGGAAGGCATCCAGGTGAGTTAAAAGACATGGTGTGTACACCTGGCGGGACAACCATTGAAGCAGTTGCAGTTTTAGAAGCTTGTGGCGTGCGTAGTGCAATCATTGAAGCGATGCGAGCATGTGCAGATAAAAGTAGAGAAATGGGAAAAAAACATAAATAGAAAGTCGATAATGAAAAAAGTTATCGATTTTTTCTATTTGCTGTTGACTCTCACATGGTGTCATACTTTATACTGTAGGTGTGCACAAAACAGGAGGTACCTCAATGTTAAAAATTGGAGATTTTTCTAGGTTGTCTAGAATCAGTATTCGTATGTTGCGTTATTATGATGAATGTGACGTATTAAAACCCGCATGTATAGATGATATGAGTGGGTATCGCTTTTATGAAAATGAACAGTTATATTGGGCATTTCAAATTAACTTCTTAAAAGATAGTGGATTTAGCATTGCCATGATCAAAGAGATATTGGCAAACTTTCATAATGCAAAAGAAATACGTCCATATATTGAAAAACGAATATCCGAATTACAAGATGAAAAAAGTCGCGTAGAAGAAATGATCCAATACTTAAAAAAAGCAGAAAAGCTGCTTGACAAGGAGGATATGTTGATGAAATATGAAGTAGAAATTAAAGATATTAAAGGAACTTACGTCGCTAGCAAACGAGGGATTATTCCAACCTATCATCACGAAGGAATGTTATGGGAAGGTTTGTGTAAAGAATTTGAAGCGAGAAAGATGCAGATTGCTTTTTCAAATGAGAAACCAAGAGCATATTTCTTTGATGAAGGATATAAAGAAAATGAGCCAGATGTTGAGGTTTGTCTAGGTGTGCAGGGAAACTATGAAGATAGTGAAAATGTCAAATTCAAAACATTGAAAACACAAACCTGCGCATGTGTTACCTTTAAGGGAACTTACAATTTGATCTCAGAAGTAAGCTTTGCGATAGCAGCATGGATCAATGAACATGGCTATGAATTAGATGGACCTGATTTCTGTATCTATCATGTAGGTTACAATGATCAAGCAAAAGAAGAAGATTTTGTGACAGAAATTTGTTATCCGATTAAAAAGGGGTAAAGAAAAGACGAGGCGGCTCGTCTTTTCTTATGCTTCCTTGATGATTTCAAGATACTCTTTATCATCTCGTATGAAATCGAGATCTTTGCATTCTAGTAACATATGTTGGATAATTTGTTCGTTTAATTGTTGTGGATGTGCGTTTTCCTTTAGTAAGATTGTATGAAAACAAGGGTTCGTTTCTAAATAGTTTTTCATATTACGCACAGTTTTATCCATATGACGTAAACCATATATGTACTCTTTTAATAAACGCAAAGTATTTTCTCTATCCTTTAAGCGGGCATAAAAAATGTAACATTGAGGATAGAAAGAGGAGGCGATTGGAAAAGTCTTATGTAAGAGTTCCATTGTAGATAGCAGTGCTTTTGCGTCTTCTTTTTTTTGTTCTTGGAAAGCAAGGTTGATCAAAGAGAACAGGTTCATATATATTTGTGTGCTATCTGCATAAAGTTGTGACTGTAAGAGGTGTATAGCTTTATCGTTTTGGTGTAGTTTTTGATATAAAGAACACTCTATAGAGGTAGTATTCGATAGTTTAGGGATACTTTGGATGAGGTCTAAGGATTCTTGTGTGTTGCCTTCTTTCGCAAAATAGGTACTCATTAAAATACAAGCGCCTTGCCGTATGATTAAATCCTTTGATGTAAGGATAGGCGTGATGAGTTGTTTTGCGTAATCCTGAAACTGTTGTGTATACTTTTGGGGTTGTTCGCTTTGGTAAAGGTAGATAGTGATGGTACCTATAGAACCAGCAATCTTAAATTTTAGCATTTCACTATTTGGATACATGCGTACGATATTTTTACAATACGCCATTGCGTCTTCAAATGAAGTGGACGAGAATTTCTCTACGATATCTTTCACCAATTCATCTACCTGTTGTAAAAATAGTTCAGGTTCAAAACATAATAATTCATCAATGCTGATTTGAAAGATGCGTGCTAAAATGGGTAATGTAGATATATCGGGTAGGGATTGATTGTTTTCCCATTTGCTGATTGCTGCACTGCTTACATTGCACAGTTGAGCTAATTGCTTTTGGGTGTATTTCTTATGTATCCGTAGTTCGGTGATTTTTTCGCCAATATTTGTATTCATAGGTAAGCTCCTTTTCGTTGGGGTGGGTATACCTATATTATAAAGCAGTGGGTGAATAAGACAATGGAGGAGTGGTTTTATTTTCGTGATAAAAATCAACGGTTGGTTGATGTGGGGGTGGTATATAAGGAGAAGGTGATAAAGATTTTTTTTATATTACAGGAAAGAATATAACGAGATGGATGAAACGTAAGAATAGATATAGAATAAGGTTGAATGTAGCAAAAAAACTGTTGCATTTCTGTTAGTTTCGTATTAGAATAGGTAGGTGCCACTAAAAAAAAGTGGTATTTTGACATGCGTGGGAGAAGGAGCAACCCTTCAATTCAACCACTGCATAAGACAACATATATATTATAGGAGGTGTGTCTTGTGAGTAAGAAAGTTGCAAAAGTTTGTAAATTACAGTTCCAAGCAGGTGGAGCAAAACCTGGACCAGCATTAGCATCCGCTGGTATTAACATGCCACAGTTTTGTACGGCATTCAATGACGCTACAAAAGACCGTGGAGGAGATGTCGTTCCAGTAATTATTACTGCGTACGAAGACAAAAGTTTTGATTTCGTAATCAAAACAACACCAGCTGCAAACATGATTAAAAAAGCTGCTGGAATCAAAAAAGCTTCAGGGAACCAGAAAGAAATTTGTGGAAAGATAACTGCTGAGCAGTGTCGTGAAATCGCTGAATACAAAATGCCTGACTTAAACGCTAATGATGTAGAAGCTGCTATGCGTATTATCGCTGGTACTGCAAAAAACATGGGTGTTGAAGTTGAAGGTATGGAATAGAAAGGCGAGGTAACGTATAATGGCAAAATTCGGAAAGAAATACAGCGAAGCTGCAAAATTGGTTGACCGCACAAAAGCATATACCATCGCTGAAGCTGTTAAATTAGCAAAAGAAACTAACGTAGCTAAGTTTGATGCATCTGTTGAAGTTAGCTTTAGATTAAATGTAGACCCACGTCATGCGGATCAGCAAATTCGTGGAGCTATCGTTCTTCCACACGGAACTGGTAAAACACAAAAAGTTTGTGTTATTACACAGGGACCTAAAGAACAAGAAGCAAAAGATGCTGGAGCAGATTTTGTTGGTGGAAAAGAATTACTTGACCAGATTGCTAAGGGTTGGTTTGAATTCGATATTATCGTAGCAACTCCAAACATGATGGGTGAATTAGGTAAATTAGGACGTGTTTTAGGACCTAAAGGTTTAATGCCAAACCCTAAAACAGGAACTGTTACTATGGATGTAGCAAAAGCTGTTGAAGATATCAAAAAAGGTAAAGTTGAATACCGTGTTGACAAAGAAGGAAATATCAATCTTATGATTGGTAAAGTAAGCTTTGAAGAAACTGCATTAGCTGAAAACTTTAAGACTATCTACAATGCAATTGCAAAGGCTCGTCCTACTGCAGTAAAGGGAACTTATATTAAGAACCTTGTATTATCTACAACAATGGGTCCTGGAATCCACGTAACTGTAGAAAAATAAGCATTGACAAACGTTTCATAAAAGTATAGAATATCAAATGTTATCAATATACCATAGACAGTAACGGCCGTTTAGGCTTAATCATGTTACCGAGGTAAATCTTACGAAAGTAATTTTACACTCGCAGACTGTCTTGGATGCGAGTGTTTTTAATACTCTTAGAGGTATATTGTTACATATAAATTTAGGAGGTGTGAAGTTATGAATCAGGCAATCGTCGATAGTAAAAAGGCAGTCGTTTCTGAAATCGCTCAGAAAATGAAAGATGCTACTTCAACTGTTGTAGTTGAATATCGCGGGCTTAGTGTTTCGGAAGTAACTCAGCTTCGTAGAGATCTTCGTGCAGAAGGTATTGAATTCAAAGTGTATAAAAACTCTTTGGCTCAACGTGCCGCTGTCGAAGCAGGAGCAGATGAACTTGCAAAAGACTTGATTGGACCTAACGCAATCGCATTCGGTGGTGACGCAGTTGCCCCAGCACGTATTTTATCTAAATTCGCTAAAGCGCATGATAAACTAGTGTTAAAGAGTGGTATTGTTGAAGGAAAAGTTGTTGGTCTTGACACTATCAAAGAATTAGCTGGATTACCAAACCGTGAAGGTATGTTATCTATGTTGTTGAGCTGTCTGCAATCACCAGTACGTGGATTTGCATGTGTTGTTAAAGCAGTCGCTGACGCGAAACCAGCAGATGGTGCAGAAGCACCAGTAGTAGAGGCACCAGTTGCTGAAGCTACAAATGAAGAAACTGCTGCATAGCAGTATAAACCATAGGAGGACAAAACAATGGCAAAATTAAATCATGAAGACATTTTAGCTTACTTAGAAGAAGCTACAATCTTAGAACTTAACGACTTAGTAAAAGCAATCGAAGAAAAATTTGGAGTAACTGCTGCTGCACCTGTAGCTGTAGCTGCTGCTGCTGACACTGGAGCTGCTGATGCAGCTGCTGCTGATGTAACTGTTACATTAACAGATGTTGGTGGAACTAAAGTTGCTGTTATCAAAGCAGTACGTGAAATCACTGGATTAGGATTAGTTGACGCAAAAGGATTAGTTGACAAAGTTCCAAGTGTAATCAAAGAAAACGTACCAGCTGCTGAAGGTGAAGAAATCAAGAAAAAATTGATGGAAGCTGGAGCATCTGTAGAAGTTAAGTAATCAACCTTAATAAATTTATAAAAGAACGAAAAGCCGAAAGGCTTTTTGTCACCTATAAAAGGCGGTGTAAAAAGATGGATCATTATTTTACTGATAATCGTCATTTAGCAGAAAACCGGAAGGAAATATCTTTCCGGTTTTGGTGTTTAGATTATTTCTTTATTACGGATAATGG
Organism: Amedibacillus sp. YH-ame10; assembly: GCF_053848885.1. Lineage (NCBI taxonomy): Bacteria > Bacillati > Bacillota > Erysipelotrichia > Erysipelotrichales > Erysipelotrichaceae > Amedibacillus > Amedibacillus sp. YH-ame10. The sequence goes on along the minus strand of NZ_JBSPFA010000041.1, from coordinate 9,087 downwards.
TGTATTCTCTAAGGATAGTATAGACTTTGGTACAAGGGTTATGTTAGATACCATTTGTAAGTGTGATGGACTTCAAGATAAGATATTAGATGTTGGGTGTGGATATGGACCAGTGGGCATCACTTTGAAAAAGATTTATCCAGAGAAACATTTTGAAATGGTGGATGTGAACCCTAGAGCTGTCTTGCTTGCGCAAGAGAATGCCAAAAGAAATAAAGTGGATGTTACAATTTATGAATCTGATGTATATGAGCGTGTAAATGGGAATACTTTTACTGATATCATTACAAATCCACCAATACGTGCAGGAAAGATAGTTATCTATAAGATATTTGAAGAAGCACATGATCATCTTGTGAGCGGGGGAAGCCTTTGGGTCGTTATTCGTAAACAACAAGGTGCATTAAGTGCGGTTAAGAAAATAAAAGAAGTATTTGGAAACTGTGATATCATAAACAAGGAAAAAGGATACTTCATTTTAAGGGCAAAAAAACATTGACAATTTGCATAATTGTTGCTATTATAATAAATTGCATAATACTAAACTGGTAAAATGGGATTTCATACCCTATTTTAGCAGTTGAAACGTGAAGAAAGGATGGCGTACATGGACAAAAAACAGCCTTATCGTATTGTCGCTTCCGGTAAAAAGGCAGAGCGTAGAGATTACTCAAAAGTGAGTGGTGACTTGGAGCTGCCAAATCTGGTAGAGATTCAGACTGACTCCTTTACATGGTTCAAAGATGAAGGAATTGAAGAGGTTTTCAATGAAATTTATCCTATCCAGAACTACGGTGGGAATATTAAATTAAAATTCAACGGATATGAATTTGGGGAACCGAAATATACTGCGGAAGAATCAATGTTCCGTGAGTGTAATTTTGCTGCTCCATTAAAAGCAAAAATGGAACTAGAAATTACAGATAACACAACTGGAGAAGTTATCAACAAATGGGAGGATGTCTTCTTAGGCGATTTCCCGATGATGACCGAAACAGGTACTTACATTATCAACGGAGCGGAGCGTGTTATTGTTTCGCAGATTGTTCGTTCTCCAGGTGCTTATTTTTCAACAGGTTATGAAGAAAAAACAGGGAAAGAATCTTATTCTTGTGAATTGATTCCAAGTCGTGGTACTTGGTTGGAATTCTTAACCGAACTTAAGAAAACGTCTACAGGGCGTGTTTTAAACGTTAGTATTGACCGTAAACGTAAAATGTTATCATCCGTATTGTTTAAAGCAATCGGTATGTCTGTGGATTTAGACCGCAGTGAAGATGCACATGATACAGCAGCTATCAAAACATTCTTACGTGCGATGGGAAGAAATGTGATTGAAGATGTTGCGGTAGATGAAGAAGAACGTGAGTTCATGAATCTTTACCTTACATTATATGCAGCATACTTTGGTAAATACGAAGAAATTGAAAACACCTTATTGAACGATAAAGTGAAAACTACACAGGAAGCATTGCTTTCTATTTATGAAAACCAGCGTTCTGATGAAATCCCAACATTGGATGGATCTATTACGTTAATGAATGCGAAATTTTTCGATCCTAGACGTTACGATTTAACAAAAGCAGGACGTTATAAATTACGTAAAAAATTAAATGCGATTAACCGCATTGAGAAAAATCGTTTAGCTCAAGATATTTTAGCTGCTGATGGTTCTGTATTTATGGAAAGTGGAACTATGATTCATCGTGATGAAAGAAACACTTTACGTACAGAACTTGAAAAAGGTATGCATGTAAATGCGTTCCCATTCAATCCGCTGTTTAACCATCCAGATGAAGTATCTGTACCAGTTAGCAATCAGCTTGGTCTTGTTGGACGTGTATTAGCAAGTGATGTGGAATTAGATGACCTTACTTTATATGAAGGAAGTATTCTAAGCGAACAAGATGTTGCTATACTTATGAACAATGTAGAACGTATCAATGTACAAGGTGGTATCATTGCTAAGAAAGTTGAACTTACAAAAGAAAATGTAAATGCTGTATTGAACTATGGTCAGCGTTTATATGCTTTCGCTCGTTTAACAGATGATAAAGGTATCGACGTTTGTGATGAAGATGGAGATGCATATGTTGAAGGGTATACTCCACGTCATAAGACAGATGTACTTGCTACAAGTGCTATGGAAGACATCAAAAACAAAGTGCATAATGGTGCAAAACTATATGCATGGTTAGTTGGTGCAGCTGTACAAGAAGTTTTAGTGCGTGATGAAGATGAGCATGTTGTGAAAGTTATGGGGAACGACCCATATGCGAACAAGCACACCATTACCATTTCCGATATGTACGCATTCTATGCATTTAATTTAAATGTTATGGAAGGTGTTGGAGAAACTGACGATATCGATATGTTAGGAAACCGTCGTATTCGTTCTGTTGGTGAATTGATTCAAAATCAATTCCGTATTGGATTAAGCCGTATGGAAAGAGTTGTTAAGGAACGTATGTCAATTGCGGAGATTGCTACATTAACACCAAAGAAATTGACAAACATTCGTCCTCTTACTGCAGCTATCAAAGAATTCTTCTCAAGTTCTCAGTTATCTCAGTTCATGGATCAACAGAATCCACTTGCTGAACTTACCAATAAACGTCGTATCTCTGCGTTAGGACCTGGTGGTCTTACACGTGATCGTGCTGGATTTGAAGTACGTGACGTTCATAGTTCTCACTATGGTAGAATTTGTCCAATCGAGACGCCTGAAGGACCAAACATCGGTTTGATTTCCAATCTTACATCATATGGTAAAATTAATGAATATGGATTTATTCAGACTCCTTATCGTATAGTGGAAACAGATGGAACAGTTGATGAAAAAACAATTTATTTATCTGCTGATGAAGAAGCAGATTATGTAATTGCACAGGCGAATGAGGTTGTTAACGGACGTTTGATTAACGAACGTGTGGTTGCTCGTAAAGCGGGTGATACTATCATCGCTAGACGTGAAGAAGTTGAATTGGCCGATGTTTCGCCAAAACAAATTGTTTCTGTAGCGACTGCTTGTGTACCATTCTTAGAAAATGACGATGCTTCTCGTGCGCTTATGGGTGCGAACATGCAACGTCAGGCAGTACCTTTGTTGTTACCACATTCTCCATATGTAGGAACAGGTATTGAATATAAAATCGCAAAAGACTCCGGTGTTGGTATTGTAGCCAAAGACGGTGGTATTGTTGAATATGTAGATTCACAGCGTATTGTTGTTAGTGAAAACGGAGGAAATCGTGAATATCGTTTACGTAAATTCCAACGTTCTAATAATGGTACAAACATTAACCAAACACCAATCGTTTCCAAAGGTGAAAAAATCGAAAAAGGAGATATCCTTGCCGATGGACCATCTATGGAAAAAGGTGAACTTGCATTAGGTCAAAACGTTACCATTGCTTATATGACATGGTATGGTTATAACTATGAAGATGCAATCATTATGTCTGAACGTTTAGTACGTGATGATGTATATACATCTGTTCATATTGAAGAATATGACATTGATTGTAGAGAAACAAAACTTGGGCCTGAAGAAATTACACGTGACATTCCAAATGTTAGTGAAAATGCATGCCGTAACTTAGACAGCCGTGGTATCATCATGGTTGGTGCGGAAGTTATGGAAGGTGATATCTTAGTTGGTAAGGTAACTCCTAAAGGTCAAAGTGAAATTTCACCAGAAGAAAAATTATTATTAGCGATCTTTGGAGAGAAATCTCGTGAAGTTCGTGACAACTCATTAAAAGTACCTCACGGTGGTGCAGGTATCGTGCATTCTATTCGTGTATTCAAAAGAAGCGAAGGGCATGATTTGCCACCTGGAGTAAATGAAACCGTAAAAGTATACATCGTTCAGAAACGTAAAATTTCTGAGGGTGATAAGATGGCGGGACGTCATGGTAACAAGGGTGTAATCTCTAAAATATTACCAGTTGAAGATATGCCTTATATGGCAGATGGTTCTTCTGTTGATATCATGTTAAACCCATTCGGTGTGCCATCACGTATGAACATCGGTCAGGTATTGGAAATCCATTTAGGATATGCAGCTAAGAAATTAGGTGTAAAATTCTCTACTCCAGTATTTGATGGTATCAATAACACAGAATTAAGTGGCATTATGCAAGAAGCAGAAATGACCAAAGATGGTAAACAAGTATTGTACGATGGACGTACTGGTGAACCATTCGATGAACGTATTTCTGTCGGAGTTATGTACATGATCAAACTTGCCCACATGGTGGATGACAAGTTACATGCACGTGCTACAGGACCTTACTCTTTAGTAACACAGCAACCATTAGGTGGTAAAGCACAAAATGGTGGACAGCGTTTTGGAGAGATGGAGGTTTGGGCATTAGAAGCATATGGTGCTGCACATACTCTACAAGAAATCTTAACTGTTAAATCAGACGACATTATGGGTCGTACAAAAACATATGAAGCAATCATCAAAGGTAAAGATATTCCAGAACCAGGTATTCCTGAATCCTTCCGTGTATTAAAACATGAGTTACAAGCTCTTGCAATCGATGTGAAGATGTTAAGTGAAACTGGTGAAGAAGTCGATATTAGTAAAGATGAACCTGCTGAAAACAATTCTTTACCTCCAATCTTGGATACTACAGAAATCCTAGGGGATGAAGATATTGAAGATATTACAATTGATGAAGAAGATATCCTTTCCGATGATGAAAATGAAGATATTGATGAATTTGACGCAGAGGATGATATTGTCTTAGAAGATGAACAAAACGAAGAGGAGGCGTAAAGTAAATGAGTGTTAATAATTTTGCCTCAATTCAGGTGGCCTTGGCCTCTCCTGATAGAATCCATGAATGGAGCCACGGTGAAGTAAAGAAACCAGAAACTATTAACTATCGTTCTCAAAAACCTGAGCGTGATGGGTTGTTCTGTGAAAAAATCTTTGGACCTAGCAAAGACTGGGAATGTTATTGTGGTAAGTATAAAAAAGTACGTTATAAAGGCGTTGTTTGTGATCGTTGTGGTGTAGAAATCACAAAATCAAGCGTGCGTCGTGAACGTATGGGACATATTGAATTAGCGGCACCAGTTGCACATATCTGGTACCTTCGTGGAATTCCTAGCCGTATGGCATTGTTGTTGGATGTTACTCCTAAACAATTAGAAGAAGTTGTATACTTCGTATCTTGGATTGTTACCGATCCAAAAGATACAAAATTAGAATACAAACAAATTCTATCCGAAAGAGAATATCGTGAGAACTTAGCTATTTATGGACCAGGTAGCTTCACTGCGCAGACAGGTGCTGAAGCAGCACTTACTCTGTTAAAAGAAGTTGACTTAGAAGGTGAATATAGCAAGATTCAGGATGCTCTACTTTCTGCACAGGGTGAAAAACGTAAGAAATTAATCAAGCGTTTGGATACAGTAGAATCTTTCCGTAATTCAGATAATGATCCTGAATGGATGATTATGACGGCTATTCCAGTAATACCACCAGATTTACGTCCAATGTTACAGTTGGATGGTGGACGTTTTGCGACAAGTGATTTGAATGACTTATATCGTCGTGTAATCACTCGTAACAACCGTTTGAAAAAACTATTAGAACTTGGAACACCTGCAATTATCGTTCAAAACGAAAAACGTATGCTTCAAGAAGCAGTTGATGCACTGATTGATAATGGACGTCGTTCAAAACCAATCACTGGTGCTGGTGGACGTGCGTTGAAATCCTTGTCTCACTCTTTAAAGGGAAAACAAGGACGTTTCCGTCAGAACTTATTAGGAAAACGTGTAGACTTCTCTGGACGTTCCGTAATTGCGGTAGGACCAGATTTGAAAATGTACCAATGTGGACTTCCACGTGAAATGGCAATCCAACTGTTTAAACCATTTGTGATCAATGAAATTGTAAACAGAGAAATTGCGAGCAATCCTAAAACTGCTGAGAAACTGATCGATCGTCAGGATCCACGTATTTGGGATATTGTGGAAAGTGTTATTGATGGATATCCAGTTCTTATGAACCGTGCACCAACACTTCACCGTTTAGGAATTCAAGCGTTTAAACCAAAACTTGTAGAAGGACGTGCAATGCGTCTTCACCCACTTGTTTGTACTGCGTTTAATGCCGATTTCGATGGTGACCAGATGGCTGTTCACGTTCCATTGAGTGAAGAAGCAAGAGCAGAAGCATTGATTATGATGCTTGGTTCTAATAACATTCTTGGACCTAAGGATGGAAAACCTATCGTTACACCTGGACAGGACATGGTTATGGGTAACTTCTATTTAACAATGGAAGAAACTGCAGAAGAGTTCCATCAAGAAGCTGATCGTTATATGGCTGTTGATTGTCCAAAAGAAGCAGAGAGCTGGAACCGTTATGGAAATAATGAAGGACATGTATTCGGAAGCATCAATGAAGTAATGATGTCTTACGAATTAGATCAAATTCATTTACATTCTCGTGTAGCAATTCCTGCAAGAGCTTTGAACAAATCAAGCTTTACAAAAGAACAACAAAGCAAATACATGTTAACTACTGTTGGTAAAATTATCTTCAATAACATGTTCCCTAGTGATTTCCCTTTCTTAAATGAGGTAAGTGGAGAAAACTTTAAAGCTACACCAGATCGTTATTTCCTTGAAATGGGAAAAGATATCAAAGAGGCAATTCGTGAATTACCTGTAGTTCCTGCCTTCAAGAAAAAAGATCTTGGTAAAATTATTGGTGAAATATTCAAACGATATAGCACAATCAAAACCAGTGAAATCCTTGACCAAATTAAGGATTTAGGATTCAAATATTCTACAGTTGCAGGTGTTACTGTTTCTCTATCTGATATCGAGGTTGCACCTCATAAAGAAGATCACGTAGAGTATGGTAAAGAAAAAGCCGAACAATTGAAAACACTGCGTAAAAAAGGAAAACTTACGATGCAGGAATGGGAACGTCACTTAAATAAACTTTGGGCAGATGTCAAAGATGATATCGCTGAAGAGTTATTAGGAAACCTTCCTCGTAAAAATCCAATTAACATGATGGCTCGTTCTGGAGCCCGTGGTAATACGTCTAACTTTACACAGCTTGCAGGTATGCGTGGTCTGATGGCGAAACCATCTCAATCCAAATCTGCAAAAGGTGAATATGTACCAAGTATCATAGAGGTTCCTATTTACTCTTGTTTCCGTGAAGGTCTAAACGTATCTGAGTTCTTTATCTCCACACATGGTGTGCGTAAAGGTCTTACCGATACAGCCCTAAAAACTGCCGAATCTGGTTATTTGACACGTCGTCTTGTCGATGTTGCACAGGATGTTATTGTTAAACAAGAAGATTGTGGTACAGATAAAGGGTATTGGGTTGAAGCAATTGTTGATCGTAAGACAACAACTGTAATTGAAAGTTTATATGATCGTCTTGTTGGACGTTATAGCAAACAAGAAATTATTGATCCAAAAACAAAAGAATTAATTATTGAATCTGATGAATTCATTACCGAACAACTTGCACAAAAAATTGTGGATGCCGGTATTGAAGGAATGTATATTCGTAGCGCATTTACTTGTAAATCCATTTATGGTGTTTGTAAGAGATGCTATGGACGTAACATGGCTACAGGTGAAGATGTACAAGTTGGAGAAGCAGTTGGTATTATGGCGGCACAATCTATTGGTGAGCCAGGTACACAGTTGACCATGCGTACATTCCATACCGGTGGTGTTGCGAGTGCAGATGGTGGAGATATCACACAGGGTCTTCCTCGTGTCGAAGAACTATTTGAAGCACGTTGTCCAAAAGGTGTTGCGGTATTAGCACAAATTAGTGGTGAAATCACAAACATCGAACAGATCGATACTGGTTATGAAGTAACTGTATCAAATGATAAAGAAAGCATTGTGCATAAAGTTACCTTAATTCAAGCGATTCGTCCTTGGATGAAAGTAGGAGCACATGTAGAATCAGGAGATAAAATTACAGAAGGTCAGGTAGATCCAAAAGAACTTCTTAAAGTAGCTGGTGTACGTCAAGTACAAAACTACATTTTGAAGGAAGTTAAGAAAGTATATCAGAGTCAAGGTATTGAAATTTCTGACAAGCACGTCGAGGTTATGATTCGTCAAATGCTTCGTAAAGTCGTTGTTCTTGAAGGAAATGATACTACATTGAATGCTGGTGTACAGGTATCTTTAACTGAAATTACAAAAATTAACCGTCAGGCATTGTTGAGTGGGAAAATTCCTGCAACCTTCAAACCTGTATTGTTAGGTATTTCTAAAGCTTCTGTTGAAACAGATTCCTTCTTATCAGCTGCATCTTTCCAGGAAACTACAAAAGTATTGACGGATGCTGCTATCAAAGGTAAGAAAGATTACTTGATCGGTCTGAAAGAAAACGTTATTATCGGTAAATTGATCCCAGCGGGAACAGGTATTGGTAGTGAACGAGAAATGAATCAGATCGTAGATACAAAAGCACATGAATTAAGAGAGATTCGTATCGAAAGAAATCGTAAAGACGACGATGATGATTTCATGGGATATGTACCAGGACCAGAAAAATATACAAGTGAAATGGTGCAGAAAATCATGGATGGAGAAGATCCAATTTTGGAATCTGTCTTACCATCTGAGATGTTAGATTAAGATTTCGAGTAAGAAATAACATGAGGAGCAGAATTTGTTTAGAAACAGGACAAAGCTGCTCCTTTTTTTGGGGAAAATTGTTCATGTTTTGTATACAAATGTTTGCGTAAAATAGGAGAATTCAAAATAGAAAAAATAAGCAAGATTTTATGAAAAAAAAGCATAATTTTGATTGACATAAAGAGATAAGTATAGTATTATTAACAGGCACTCAACGAGAGTGAAAACAAGTCGGTCTTTGAAAACTGAACAGGAAATACGTTGATTTCAATGAGATATGAACATAATCATATTCCAGATAAACAAACAAAAAAACAAGACGTTGGCAAAACGTCTGAGCTAAATCAAATGGAGAGTTTGATCCTGGCTCAGGATGAACGCTGGCGGCATGCCTAATACATGCAAGTCGAACGAAGTCTTTAGAAAGCTTGC
>NZ_JBSPFA010000040.1:0-23117 GCF_053848885.1 Amedibacillus sp. YH-ame10 | reverse complement strand
GAGAATCAAAAGTAAAAACTTGTCGTGTCCTTCTTTGGCTCTTCTTAGAGCCTTTTCGTCATGTTTTTTTCGTTTTCTCTCATTTCCACTTAAATTATGCAAGTTCCTAATAGATAAAAAAACTGCATTTCTGCAGTTAATAATCATAAGATGAAATACGTACACGTTCTTTATTTGCATAGCTTGTGGTAATGATGATATTTCCACCTTGTAGTTCATAAATCTTACGTTCCTTTAAACCTTCTAAGAAGTATTTAAAATGATCCCATCCAGTAAAGAAATCACCGTTATATCCATCAATATCGTTCACTACAACTTGTAAGTCAGAACGTGAATATGAGACTGCATCCGAGAAAGATATCTTCACACGATCTTTCATGCTTTCATCATACACATACTCATAAAAATAATCACCATAAGTATCCTCCATGCGTATATCTATCATCTCGTTTTCCTTCACATTGAACACTTCACTACGATATCCAAGTTTGTTATTTGATAAGATTTCTTCTGCACGTACGTGATCAAATTGACCAATCTCGAAGATCAATGAGGTAGTACCGATTGCCATCATAACAACACCTATAATAAATGATATAAGAAATTTTTTCATATCGATTACCCCTTTCTCCATAAGACACTATGCAACAAGGATAAAAACGCACCTGTTACAAACAATCCACCAACGACTAAGAAGTAAGCTCCTACAAGAGTAAATCCTTGAATACTCAATACCACCATAGCACCTAGTGCACAACACAATCCAACAATGATACCAATAAAAGGAATCAACAATAAGCAATAGAAGATTCGCATTAAGACACGAAATACACTGGTTACATTCTCTTCTACTCTGCTAGTCCCATACGTTCTTTGACGCATGCGATCTTCTCTAGACTCATATCCAGTTCTCTGTCTTCTCTCTTCTTGTTCCTCAAATGAAATATCTTCCTCTTGTACATCTTCGATATCTTCAGCTTCATAGAAGTCTTCTCTTTCTTTTCTTTCATGATTTGTATAACTTTGACGATTGTTTTTAGCATGCATGTTATGTCTAGCTTGTTCAAAACTAAAGCTATCTTTAAAATCATCAAACACAGAAGAATCACTGTTAAAATCATTTGGATTACGATATCGATTGATTCGCTTCATCACTACATTTACAATGATCACAATGAAGACTACGACATAAGCAAGCTCGATGACCACTTTCCAAATACCACCAAGTATATGACCAATTCCCAACGGTATGATGTTTCTTAGTAAAGAACCACCCAAGCTTCCTACAAAGCTAAATGGAAGATGCAACACAGATAAGATAATTAAAATTACTAAAATTTCAAAAATCAATCGCACAACATCATCTACTTCCAAAGAAGTAAAGGAACCAATAAAACGTTTAAATCCATCATATAAATTATCCATAAAACTATTAAATTTACGATCAAAACTTTGATTTGCTCTAGATGTATTGATTTTATATGCATCCAATATTTCATCTACCAATTCATCAATATTTCCAAAATCCTCAATCGCTTCTTCTTCACTTTTTCCATCCTGTACCTTCATTTCAATATGCGTACGATATTCATCAATAATATCTCTACGCTCTGACTCATTAATGAGTTGAAGTTTTCTATCCAATGTACTCAAAAATTCCTCTTTATTCATGTATTTCACTCTCCTTAATAAAAGTATTCACCTGTTCATGGAATGCATTCCATTCTTTTAACAGCTCTTTTGTCCGCTCTTTTCCCATACTTGTAATCTTATAGTATTTTCTAGGCGGTCCTTCTGTTGATTCAATCAGATACGTATCAAAGTAATGTTCATTCGTTAAGCGTTTCAATAAAGGATAAATCGTACCTTCATTGACATCGATAACTTTACTTACCTCAGATACTAGCTCATACCCATACATATCTTTTTTATAGACACTCAAGAGCACGATGAGTTCCAATACACCCTTTTTAAATTGAGTATTCATCAGCACCACCTCCACTACTATAATACATCCAGTACTTTGCATTGTCAAGTACTAAAAAATAAATAATACCTTACATTGCATAGAAGCAACATAAGGTATCTAAATTATTCTTCAATTTTTTCTATTGTTACACTTGTTCCATTATAAATCGCACCGATTAAATTACCTGAAAACATCGTATATTCCATATCCACTCCGATGATGGCATTACCACCAACACCCAAGGCAGCTAAGACAGCCCGTTTTTTTGCGGCATACCTTGCCTCTTTTAATTTATTGATAAATGCTTCAGATTCTACGCCAAAGGTATCCGACCAAGAGGCATCCCAACTACTTAAAAACCCAGTACCTAAAACGCTCTCCCCACTAATTACGCCATGATATTTTATAATCCTATAGCCTTCAAAAGTATGCCCAGTTGTCATCATAAACTCATCCAAGTTTTGTTCCATAGCTTTTACTTTTTTTACTGCTTCTGCTTTTCTTATATATTGTTGAAACCATGTATCTACAGCTTCGATTACATGTGGTGGAAATCCTTTTTGTAGCATTTCATCATGAGCTAAACTTTTCTTATTTCTCACTTCTTCAAAACTAGCAAACTTACGTCCATTTTCAAATGCCTTTAAACCTTCATAACAATTCGCGCATAAGATGACTCCTTGAAACTCCACTGGATATGTGCCTAACCCCTCTGCTCTTTTACCACATACTTCACATTTCTTCATGATTTTTGTAATCCCCTTTCTTATGGTTTATTGGTACTTCCAAAACCACCATTTCGCACATCACTTACATCATCATCCTCCACGATTCCAAAAGGTAAGAAAATCCCCTGTACCATGGCTTCCCCTTGTAATAACTGTACACTTTTCCCCTGATTGGAGTCATTGGTTAGTTTTACAAACATATGTCCTTGATTATCTGAATGATAATAGTCACTATCGATAATCCCTGTGGTATTATCAATTTGTAAACGGTACTTAAACCCCAATGAACTTCTTGGGTGAATGGTTAACACCCATCCTTCTTGTATGTTTACTCGTATGCCTGTTGGTATTTTTATGCTTTGTTTTGGTGGCAAAATAAACTGTACGGGTGTAAAGAAATCATACCCAGCAGAGCCTGTTGTAGCACGTCTTGGTAGTTTGATTTCATCATATATGTTTTGAATTTGTACACTTGTACTCTCTGGAAAACTATCTTTCCAATCTGCTTCGAATTGATGATAGGATACTTTTGAAAACTTTGCGATTTTCTGCATATTGACACTTCCTTTTCGTTACTTAAAGTGTACCATATTTTTAGAAATTTGACATAGAAAAAGCAAGGATTTATCCCTGCTTAATTGTAAAATGAATGTTTTTGTTTTTCTTCTAGATATTGTGAAGTAAAGAGTTCATAATAATAGCCTTTCATCTTCATCAATTCATCATGTGTTCCCTGTTCTGTAATACGGCCGTGTTGTAAGACAACAATGCTATCTGCTTCTACAATAGTACTTAGACGATGGGCAACTACAAAACTTGTTCGTCCATCCAATAGTTTGGATATCGCAAATTGAATTGCCTTTTCGCTTTCTGTATCAATAGAACTTGTTGCCTCATCTAATATAACTATGCTTGGATTTGATAAAATCGCTCGAGCAAATGAAATCAACTGCTTTTGACCCGTGGATAAACGATCTCCACCTTCTCCAACTTCACTGTCATAACCTTTTTCTAAACGTTCGATGAAGTCATGAGCTTGTATCAATTTCGCAACCTCGATTACTTCTTCATCACTTGCTTCAGGTCTTCCATAACGGATATTATCTCGTATAGTTCCACTGAATAAATTCGGTGTTTGTAAAACATACCCTATTTTAGAATGAAGCCAACCAACACTACGATTACGAATGTCACTTCCATCCATTAAGATGGCACCTTCACTTGGTTCATAAAAGCGACATAACAGATTTACAATCGTACTTTTGCCAGAGCCCGTTTCACCGACCAAGGCAATCATTTGTCCCTGTTTCACATGTAAATTAAAGTCATGTAACACAGTTTCTTTTTCATTGTATCGAAACTTCACATGTTCATAATCAACATCCCCGTAAAGTGGTTCATAGGCTTCTTTTTTCTCATGTAAAAGTGTACCATATTTCTCAATAACATCTTCACGATCTTGTATTTCTACCTCTTCTTCTAACAGTGATACCACACGTTCTGCACTTGCTTGTGCCATCTGGATTTCTGTTAAAATACGTGCAATTTGTTTCAATGGTTCAAAAAATAATGTTGCATAGTTCACAAACATTACAAGGGTACCAAATTGAATGGTTTTAAGTACCACTTGTTGTCCTCCGACCACTAACAACAAAGCAATTACAACCCCACTCATGAAGTAAACGATTGGTTGAAAGATTGCGTTGATACGAATTCCACGCATACTATACTGATACATATTGCTCGTCTTTTCCTGGAATTCTTCAAAGTTCTCTTTTTCTATACCCAATGTTTTCGTTGTTTTCGCTCCATTGATACCTTCTGCAATTGAGGCTGTAATCTTAGAATTTTCTTTTCTTGTCTTACGTTGTGCTTTTAGTATTTTTCTTTGAAAATACATTGATACAAACCATAAGATAGGCACAATAACAAGTACTGCAATTGCCATTTGCCAATTGACAATCAACATTACAATACAAATTCCAATGATGACCAAAATACCCCATACCGCATCCGCCAATGACCATGCTAGAATTTCTGCGATTCTAGCGGTATCTGAAGTAACACGTGCCATCAACCATCCATTTGCAGTACGATCAAAATAAGAGAACGTAAGTTCTTGTATTTTATGAAAGCATTTTTTACGTAGATTCTTTCCAAAGGCACTCTCAATACGTGCAGCCAGACGAAAGAATACATAGAAAATAATACATTGTGAAACAATCATAAACAAATAAAACCCAATGAAATAAGGAAGTGAATCTGCATTTCCTTTATCTACGATATAAACATCGATTGCATATCGTTGTAACATTGGCATAACAATATCGGTAACTGCCAACAGTACATTAAACAACAACAAAGGTATTAAATAATTTTTATGTTCCCATAAAATCTTAAATATACGACTCCAAGTACCACGATCAAATACATCGCTGACGAACTCTTGTTCTTTCATATTTGGATTACTCATAATCATCACCTCCCGCATTCTGTAATTCATAAATTCTGCGATAGATGCCATCTTCTTTTAACAACTCTTCATGACTTCCCTTTTGCACAAGTTTCCCTTGATCCAATACCAATATCAAATCTGCAGATTGTGCACTGTTCACACGATGCGTAATCATAAACATCGTCATTGGATCCTCTAAGGAATTCAACGCATCTTGAATCATCGCATCCGTCTTTGTATCTAATGCACTTAAGGAATCATCAAAGATGATAATCGGACTTTTTGACAACAACGTACGCGCAATCGCAACACGTTGCTTTTGTCCACCTGATAAAGTAACTCCTTTTTCACCTACCATAGTGTCATACCCACTATCAAAAGCTTCAATATCTTTATGAATACTTGCTAAGCGTGCAATGGACATAACATCTTCTCGTTTTGCATCACGATTCGCTAATTCTATGTTTTCATAAATCGTTTTTGAAAACAAGAATGGTTCTTGTAAAACAATTTGCACATGTTCTCTTAACCAAGATTTCGCAATTTCTTTTAATTCTACTCCATCAATCGTAATAGAACCTTGATCATAATCATAAATACCACTCAACAAATGCACGAGAGAGGATTTTCCAGAACCCGTTGGTCCCATAATCGCAACCTTACTATGTGCTGGTACCTCAAAGCTTACATCTTTTAAAGTATGTTGTTCATCATCTTCATAATGAAAACATACATTTTGAAACACAATATTTCCTTTAATATTTGGACGTACACCACCCTCTAAGTCTTCCATTTCTTCATGCAATACTTCTTCTATACGGGTGATGGATACACTGACCTTTCCCATATCTGCTAGAATTCTTCCAAGTTGACGCATTGGCCAAACAATGGTAGATTCATACATCAAAAAGATTAAAAATGTTCCTAGCGTAAGTTCATTGTTCATTGCCATGATAATACCAAATACTACCATTAACAAAATCTGCAACTGTCCAATCAAATCTGAACAACTCCAGAACAAAGCTAACGCATGCATCAATTCGTACAATTTCCCACGATATTCTTCATTGCTTTCTTCAAACTTTTCAATTTCTACTTTTTCTTGATGAAATGCTTTTACTACACGCATGGCATTCAAATCTTCTTGTAATACTGTGGTCATTTTACTTTCCGCAAGATCACACTCTAAAAAGATTTTCTTAGCTTTCTTAAAAAAGATAAACGATACCAACAACAATATTGGAATCAACGAAATTGAAATCAATGTCAATTTTACATTACGACTGAACAATATAGCTGCCGCTAAAGATGCATTGATAATCGCAAACATCATCTCGGATAATTGAGACGCAATAAATCTACGGATTGTTTCAATATCTGAAGTACTTCTTTGTATTAAATCTCCACTATCTTTCATCTTATGATAAGAGAATGGTAATTTCTGTAAGTGATCATACATTTCATCTCGTACATTTCTTGCGAATGTTTCACTTACATTTCCTGTATGAACACTTCGTTTATGGATTGCGAATGCAGTACATAAATACACAATCACAATGAGTAAACTCCCTACCCATAAATTATCTTGTAGCCAAGATATACCCCCTAGCTGATTCGCTATATCGTTTAATATAGCATTTTCAAATGGAACACCAGCAATTACATTATCTACAATATACGATATAATCAATGGTCCCAATAACATGAACAGTGCATACATCAACACATCTAAAAAGATGAGCGAAAACTGTTTTCTATGTGGTTTGGCATACCGCCAAATAAACTTAATCTTTTCCATAATTCCCCTTTCTACAAAAAAATAGGCAATGAGTGCCTATCGTTCGACGTATTTCATCAATCCCTATTTTCGATGTTCTTGAGCATAACTTGCGAGTGCTTGAGAAATCTGATCTGGGCATGATGTAGGTTTTGCTCCACAGCGCACCCCTTGAAATACCTCTATGACTTCACTTATTTTCTTGTCTTTTAACATTCTTGATATTCCCAGCAAATTTCCTGCACAACCTCCAACAATAACTACATTACGAATAACATCGTTTTCAATTTCAAAGCGCATTTCCTGTGAACAAACTCCTTTTGGTCTATATACAAATGTTTCCATTATAATTCCTCCTTTCCTATTTTATGGATTCTTTTTAGTACCTGTTGTGCCATGAGCGCCACAAACAAGCCTGTGGGTATCGAAAGCAATGTTAAGATTGGTAATACTGCCTGCATAAAGAATTGTTGGTAGATAAAGGTAACGGCAATTACCTGCCCAACACTATGAAACACACTTCCAGCAACACTTACGCCAAATATGCTCATAGGGCTCTTCTTCTTTGCGATGATACAGGCAAGAGAGCTCAGCATCACTCCACATAACGATAACCAAAACCCAGTGCCAAAGATAACGCCCCTTAACAAAGACGCTAACACTACACGCATTACGTTTATCGATATCATCGTTTTTGCATCAAACAAATACAGTGCTATCAGTCCTACAATATTCGCAAGACCCAATCGAAACCCAGGAATAGGAATCGGTAGTGGTACCATAGATTCTACCATATGAAAGATAATACTAATCGCAATTAGCATTGTAATCGTTGTCATGTTCTTCGTACTCTTTATCATTGTATCACCACATCATCCCCGTTTTCTTCATCAACGGCTTCTATCATAACTACAATATTGTTTGGTAAACAAACAATGGGACGATTGCTATCTTTTACCCAACCTTGAATAGAACATAGATTTTGTGGAGATGTTTCCCTTTTCACACGTACTTGTTTATCCTTGATTTCTACAATTACATCACCAAGGCTACCTTTTACATGATAGGAATGATCCAACGATACATCAACACGTAATACTTCTTCATTTTTATAACTGACGACGACTTCTTTTGCTTTATTCTTTTCCTGTGCATGAATCCAAAACAGAGGCACATAAAACAAAGCAGAAGATATTACAACGACAAGTATAAATATTTTATCAGCTTTGTTCATAAATTCCTCCATATGCCTTTTATTATACTGTAAACGTTTGTATTTGAAAACTGTTTTCAAAAGAAAAGAGGATTTCTCCTCTTATTTTGCATTCTTTTCCCCATCTTTAATCGCTGCGATAAAGCCATCTACAGAAATTGTACATCCACTCTTTACATCATCATTTTCTGCTTTTCCATCTGCGTTCACTTTGATTTTATCGACACCGTTCTTCTCTACATAATCTTCGAAGAAATCAACTTGCTCATCCCACTCTTTATTGATAGGACTCGCTTGTTTCATATTGTAATCATCACCAAGCTCTTTTTTTGTTTTGTCTTTTCCCTTCGCAGTTTCATCAATATCCACATCTTTTATCTTTCCATCTTCCAACTCTACTTTTGCAGTAGTAACTTCCCCATTGCTACTCGTATGTGTGCCAGTACCTTCTGTTTTCACTGGTTCTTTACTGCTTCCACATCCACAAAGTAAAAATCCTAAGCCTAAACATAGCCATTTCTTATTCATAATATCATTCCTTTCATACTATTTCTAGTATGCGGTATGAACCATCTTTTATTCATCTTTCACAAAAAAAAGAAGGGAATTGTTCACCTTCTTCTCATATCTTTATTTTGCGGCTTCTTTTGCGTTATTAGCAGCTTCCATAACACTCGTCAAAGAAACTGTACATCCAGCTAAAATATCATCGCCAGTTGCTTTTCCATCGTCTCCTAGTTTCACTTTATCCAAACCATTCTTTACGATGTAGTCTTCTAAGTATTTGATTTGTTCAAACCATTCTTTTTTAGCCTTTTTGCTATCTGATTTCATGCCATAATCATTACCAAGTTCTTTTTTGGATTTCCCTTTTTTGGTTTCATCCAATTTGATAGATACAACTTCATCACCCTTCATAACAATTTCAGCAGTTGCTTTGTCTCCTTCTTTGTTAACAGCAGATTCACCACTGCCTTTTACCTCTTTAGCAGAGCTTCCACAACCTGCCAAAACAAGTGCCATAAGTAATACTGCAGATAATTTTTTCATAATTTCCTCCATGCTAATTTAATAGCTTATCTGTATGTTCCCATTCAACCTGTTAAATAGTAACAAATACTCTATAAGGTCGTCAATCAAATTGCATCGAATTACAACAGTTAATTTTTACCATCCCTTTAAAAGTTAATTACTGCTTGGATAGCTTTCTGCCATCGCTCTAAATTCTCCCTTCTAAGCTCTTCTTTCATGGATGGATAAAATTCTTTAGAAATCTGGAATTGATTTCGTATTTCTTCTTTGTTTTTCCAATACCCAACCGCAAGACCTGCAAGATATGCAGCACCTAGAGCGGTTGTTTCACTAATGGTAGAGCGAACGACACATGCCTTAGTGATATCGCTTTGAAACTGCAAGAGATAGTTGTTTAAACTTGCGCCTCCATCTACTTGCATTCGTTCTATTGAAAGTCCACTATCTTCCTTCATCGCATTTAATACATCATTGGTTTGATAGGCTAATGATTCTAGTGTAGCACGTATGATATGATCTTGCGTTGTTCCCCTTGTTAAACCAAACATAGCGCCTTTAACTTGGGCTTTCCAATAAGGAGCACCCAATCCAGTAAAGGAAGGAACTACAATAACTCCATCACTACTCTCTACACGCAATGCTCTTTCCTCACTATCTTTTGATTGATTTAAAATCTGCAAACCATCTCTTAGCCACTGAATAGCTGCCCCTGCAACAAAGACACTACCTTCTAGCACATAATCTACTTCCCCATTGATCCTCCAACCAACACAGGTAACAAGTCCATTACGAGAACGTATGAGTTTCTCTTTGGTATTCATTAATAGAAAACAACCAGTACCATAGGTGTTTTTCACATCTCCAGCGTCAAAACAAGTCTGTCCAAATAAGGCCGCTTGTTGATCTCCAATAAGAGAAGCGACTGGAATCGGCGTATTAAAAATCCCTTCACATACTCCATATACTTCACTACTATCACAAATCTTTGGTAACATGCACATAGGAATGTTCCAAAGTTTACATAATTCTTCATCAAACTCTAACGTCTTAATATTCATCAACATCGTACGAGATGCATTTGACACATCACTCACATGTACTTTTCCTTTTGTAAGTTTCCACAACAACCATGTATCCATCGTACCAAACAAGAGTTCACCATGCTCTGCACGAGCTTGGGCACCTTCCACATGATCTAATATCCAACGTATCTTACTTGCGGAGAAATAAGGATCCAACAACAACCCTGTTTTTTCTTTGACCCACTCTTCCATACCCTCATCTTTTAATCGCACACAGTATTCATCACTTTGACGAGACTGCCATACAATCGCAAAATAAATTGGCTGTCCACTTTCTTTATCCCATACCACCGTAGTTTCTCTTTGATTGGTGATACCAATTGCTTCAATTTGTGAATCTTTGATTCCAGCTTTTGCCATCACTTCAAAGATAACTCCAATAGTACTTGCCCATATATCATTTGCATTTTGTTCCACCCAACCAGGATGGGGATAATAATTTTCTAATTCTTTTTGTGCTAACGCAAGAATATTACTTTCTTCATCAAATAGTATTGCACGAGTACTTGTAGTACCCTGATCGATTGCCATAATGTACTTTTGCATATAAAGACCTCCATAAAGCTTATCAACTATATCGATTATATCACATTTGAAAGCGTTTACCACGAATAAATGAAACATTTATTTCTCTCACTTATAACCTTCGTAGTTCACCCCTATATTTATAAGGTTTCCATACCATCCCATCTTTTGTTCTTACACTTTACAAATACGAAATAAATTAAAAAATTCTAGAAAATAAACAAACGTTACACTTTTTCTCAGCAATACACAAATTGGATAGTTTGATATAGGCTCAAAAAAAAGCCATCATTTTTAAATGATGACTTTCGTTTTTAAATACTTTCTTGTCGAATCGTTTCTACAATATTATCTTTCTTTAATTTTCGTAATGCGTACTGTGTAATACAAAATAAAATTAGGAAGATGAATACTATCATAATGATATTGGAACTCACAGGAATCTCAAAAGTATATCCAAAGGTACTATTTAATATCAAATAAAGCAAATACATAGCTCCTACTCCAAGAATTCCACCATAAATGCATGCTTTTACCCCATAAGATAAAATTTCAAACATCATCATTTTTTGAAACTTACGTGGTGTTATACCAACAGAGTGTATCATTGCGAATTCCCTTTTTCTTAGGTTGATTCCTGTGGAAATTGTATTGATGATGTTGGCAATACAAACGATCGCAATCAATGATGCAAATCCATATAGAAGGATATTAATGAGCAAAGATTGTTGACTCCTAGAACGCATAAGTTGTGAATAGTTATGAATATACATAGATAATCCATTATTCTCATACTTTCGTTGTATAACTCCAAGTTCTTGTTCTAAGGCAAGGTCGTCATCTGTAGTGAATTCTACATTAAAGCTTGGAAACATTGCAGTATCACTTACTTTTTGATTTTCAAGCACTAGTTTCGCAAAATTCTCTTCGTTCGTTACTATCATAATCGTTGGGAAAAACTCCATATCAGAAGAAGCATCAACAGGGATTTTCTTATCACTAACATGCGCAACTCGCACATTCACAAAGGCATTGAGAACACCTTGAGCATCCATTTTTTGGATATCCATATGGTCATTTTTAGAAATATCAAGCCACTCTACTTCTTCGTATTTCTGTTCATTAGGATATTTATAGGATCCTTTGTTAACGAGAATAATAGAAGGTTCCCTTGAAGACATTGTTTCTTTTGACACACCAATATCTTTTGCATATGTATCGAATGATGTATCATCTAGTACAATAAGCTCATATGATGGTTCAATTCGCAAGTTATCAATACCCTCCATTTGTGCATAATATGCTTTGTTCATAAAGTCGACTGCTTGTTTAGTGAAATTGACTTCTTGATCATAAATAATTGGCATCCGCTTATAGGTTGTTATACTCTTTGCATTTCGTGTATTTTTTAAATCCTTAATCATTTCCTTGCTTGGCTCGATATATTGTTTTGAATCATACTCTTGTGTAACCTGTAGCTTGATATCAAATAGAGAATTTTCTTGTACTAAGAAATAAGATTTTTGTACAAGAGAGGAAAAATAACTTGCGCTCATGAATAATATCACACAAATAACAAGAGATGTTAAAGTCGCAATATATCGAGAACGATTACGTTTCATATTTTTTAAACCTAGTTCTCCCTCAATTCCAAAAAGTTTGCGTGTAAGTCTTTCTTTCTTCCTATGATATTTTCTAATCTTAATATCTTTGTTTTGACGAATTGCAGAGATAGGAGAAATTCGTTGAGCCCTTCGGGATGGAATCCAAGCGGATAGAAATAAAATCAGGATTGCAAATATTACTGTCAATAAAATACTCCATCCTTCGATGATTACTTGTAATCCTACTGCAGTGCTTCCAAATAAACCTTCAATATAAGGATTCATCAATGCGAAAGTAATAATAAGCCCTAAAATACTTGTTAGGATACCTAATGGAATCGAAATCATTCCAATTACACCTGCTTCAAAGAAGACAGAATTTCTACGTTGTTTTCGTGTAGCTCCAACGCTTGAAAGCATTCCAAGATAACGACTTCGCTCACTTAATGAAATAGAAAACGCATTATAGATAAGAGAAATGCCACCTATCATAATAATAAGAAATAGAAGTATACACGCCTTAACGATGACATCCATTAGACCATCTTGTGCTGTCCCATAAAGATAAGTAAGAGCGATATGAACTGCATAATCTTGCCTTTCAATATCATATTTTTCCGCAATCATATCCATGTCATTTTCTATAGTTTGCTTATTAACAAATGTCACATATAGTTTATAGTTTTCACTTTTTTGAAAATTTGTAAATGCATAAAATACTGGTTCTTGTTTCATTTCTGCATTTACTTCCACCATTCCACTAATCACAAATGTTTTTGTTTCTTTTTGTTCTTCTTTAATTACATTCCCATCAGCATCCAAGATTGCATCTTTCTTTATAAGAAGCTCTATCGTATCGTTGATTTTATAAATAAAATTTTTATCATTCATCAGTTCTTCACAAAGGACAATTTCATTATCTTTTGTTGGAAGTCTTCCCTCCTTTAGAAGGACACCACCTAACTGTGAATGTTCTGTATCCATTCCTAGGATAGAAAGATCACTTCGATATGTATTCTCTATCGCAATAGAACTTTCTGTTAAAGATGACGTAGCAATATTACTCAAACGAAATGTTTTTTCAAAAGCATCTTCTTTTACAATGTTTTCTATAACATCTTCATCATCAATTACAAAAAAGCCTTCATAACTTCCCTTTTCTGCGATACTAGAGCGAATCATTACATCTTGAAAAGATGTCACAAGAATACAAACTGCAGAAATCATCGCAACGCAGATAGTAACTCCAACTATGGTCACTATGGTTCGTTTCTTGTTTTGATGCATACATTTCCATGTGACCTTCTGCATAATGTTCATCGACGAATCACCTCATCCTTAACAATTCGTCCATCCTCAATTGATATAATACGATCTGCTTGTATCGCAATATTTTCATCATGTGTTATAACAATCAATGTCTGTTTATGTTTCTTATGCAAACTTTTCAATAAGTTGATGATTTCTTCACTGTTTTTTCGATCTAAATTCCCTGTTGGTTCATCCGCCAAAAGAAGAACAGGACTTGCAATGAGTGCACGACCAATGGAAACCCTTTGTTGTTGTCCACCGCTCAATTCATTTGGAAGATGATGCAAACGATCTTTAAGCCCTAATGTCGCAACCAACTCTTTGTAATGTGCATCGTTGACTTCTCGATGATCCAACAACAATGGAAGCTGTATATTTTCTTCCACATCCAATACTGGAATCAGATTATAAAATTGATAAATAAGACCGATTTGTCGTCTACGAAAAATTGCCATCGCACTCTCATCTAGCGCATACATATCTTTATCATCAATATACACTTTCCCATTGCTTGGTGTATCTACACCTCCAAGAATGTGCAACAATGTAGATTTACCAGAACCACTAGCTCCTACAATTGCCACAAACTGCCCTTGTTCTACACTAAAACTAACATTATCTAATGCCTTTACTTGGTTTTCACCTGTGCCATACACTTTCGTGAGATGCTCCACTCTTAATATTTCCATACCTTACCTCCTTGATATCTTTATCATACACGTTCATTATGACTCGTTCATGACATATAGATGACAGTTTTGTCATTTATAGAAGGTAATGGTAAACGTTGTACCTTCCTGTTTTTTACTAACCACTTCAATAGAAGCATTGTGTTGAATACAAATGGAACGTGATAATGCCAAACCAATACCAACACTATCACTTGCCGCATTCTTGCCTCGGTAAAAACGTTCAAAAACATGAGGTAAATCTTCTCCATCAATACCACATCCATGATCTATAAAAAACACTCGGGTATGTAAAGGAGTTTCTTGTACTTTGATTTCAATAGCGGAACCTTCTGCTGTATGTTCCAAACTGTTTTTAATAAGATTTCCAAATGCCTCACTTAACCAATTTTTATCTCCTTCGATAAAAATACGATCATCACAAGATATGACACATTCTTGATGTTTCAGTTCAATAAGAATTTGAAACGGTTCCAATGCACGCTGTAATATGTCATATAATGCAACTTTTTCTTTATGGAATGTTATAGCATTAGCATCAATCTTACTTATTTTTAGCAGAGATGATATAAGCCATTGAAGGCGTTTCATCTGTTCCCTCATTTGAACGATAAATTCCATTTTTTTCTCTTGAGGTAATTCTTCTTCCAATAAATCGCTCATCACCATAATACTTGTTAATGGTGTTTTTATTTGATGAGATATATCACTTAGTGCATTCGCAAGAAAATGTTTATCTTTTCGTAGTTCGTCTGCTTGCTGTCGAAGAATATGAATGATTTTATAAATATCGCTTTTTAAAATACTAAGTTCTCCTTCAGCATACTCTTGTACTTCAAAATATTGTACACCTTGATATACTTTTTGAAGATATACGCATAGTTTCTCAACTTCCTGATAACGTAGTTTTGTATATATGAAAAAAAGTACATATGCTGTACATGCTACACATAAAAATCCAATTAAAAAATTTGTTATTAAACTAATTAATAAACACCCCAATACCATGATTCCATAAACATATGTCCCTTTTCGAATTTCCTTATTCTTCCACATATAAATTCTCCAAACGATAACCCAGTCCCCGGACTGTCACTATGATAGTAGGTTCTTGCGCATCCTCTTCTAATTTTTCACGAAGCCTACGGATGTAGACACTCAATGTATTATCGTTCACAAAATTACCTGCGACATCCCATAGACTTTCTAGAATTTGTGAACGTGAAAGCACTTGCCCAGGGTGATTTAAAAACACTAAAAAAAGACGGTACTCCATTGCCGTCAAGAGCACTTCCTCACCATACTTATATACTTTCCCACTTTTTGTGTGAATTTCAATATGTCGAATATGGTATTTTCCAGCATGTTCTTGTTGATGATATCGCCGAGATACAGACTTAATACGACTTAATAATTCTTTCACCCGAAATGGTTTTGTAATATAATCATCACCACCCAAATCTAAACCCATAACTACATTAACTTCATCATCTAGTGCAGTCAAAAATATAACTGGCACATTTTGTTTTTGTTTTACAAACCTACATATGTCATATCCACTTCCATCACTCAATCCGATATCTAATAGTAATAAATCAAAGACTTCCCTTTCCAAACACTGTAGCGCCTCTTTCTTACTGCTACAATGCTGTACTGTATATCCTTCTTTTTCTAAAGAATATACAAGACCCAATGCAATTGCATGATCATCTTCTACAAATAATATCTTCAATTTCATCACCCCTTATCTTATTTCATTATAAAAGAAAACAGTCGTGAAGTCCACGACTGTTACAGAATTGTCACGATGCAACTTTTTCTTTTACTCTTGTCAAGAATGCCTTCTCAAACGTTGAAACATCCACTGGTCTACTGAATAGATATCCCTGAATCAAATAACATCCAAGATCCATCAATAAATTGCGTTGTTCCATGTTTTCAACACCCTCAGCAATAACTGAGATATGCAATTCTTTACACATATCAATAATATGTTTTAGAACCGTCATATTCTTCTCATGTAATTTCAAGGAATGTATTAAACTCTTATCAATCTTTAATACATCGACATGGATATCTGATAAAATAGAAAGATTTGTAAAATCTGTTCCAAAATCATCTAAGGAAAGTGAGAATCCTGCTTCATGGATCTGACGAGCACGTTGGTACAGCATTGTCTTACCAACATCCGCATAGCTTTCTGTAATCTCTATTTCAATATATTTTTTTGAAACATCGTGTTGTTTTACAATCATATTCATGATTTCAAGTAGATTCTCTTCCATCATTGTTAGACGAGAGAAATTAAGTGAAACGACAGGACATTGTTTTCCAGCATCTGTCCATTTCTTTATCAATCGACATACTTCATCAAATACGAATAAGTCAATGTAACGGATGATTCCATTCTGTTCATATTTTGATATGTATTCCGATGGTGGAATGATGTTTCCTTGTGCATCGATTTTTCGAATCAATGCCTCTGCACCAACTACTTCACCATACTTCGCATTCACTTTTGGCTGTAAGAAGATGACATATTCTTTTCGTTCAAGAGAAGATATCAATTCATCCTGCATTTTGTAATGGTCAATATTTTTTAATTCATTAATACGTGCCTTCTTTGCCTTTTTGTTAACCAATCTACTTTGTGTCGCAAATTCAATTAAAGTAGCTAGTTTCTTCTCTACCGCATCCCATGCATAACCAATAGAAATTGAGAATTCGTTCAGTGTTAAAACTTCATCTTGAAAACGTTCTATGGCATGTTCTAACTGTTTTAATTCTACATCCATAAAGATACTTTGAAATTCATCGCCACCTAATCTAAAATTGATAGCTCCACCAAAACATTCTTGCATTAAGTTTGCGACAGTTTTCAAGTATGTATCTCCTATTTTTGAACCCTTCAAGGAATTGATATTGCTAAGACCATTGATATCGATCATAATAACCGCAAGGTTTTTTACACTATCTGGATTGTACTGAGATACAAACTCATCATATTTCTTTCGATTATAAAGACCAGTTAAACTATCATATTTACGTGTATATAAAATATCTTCAAGCATCTTACACTTATGCCATTCATTTGCTATAAATGCCGCAAAATTCTTTAAGAATGATACATTTTGTAGATTTGCATGTAAATTATCAATTTGGATCATTCCTAATTCTTGGTTTCCATCATACAAACAATACCATTGTAAGTTTTGAATGTCCTTTTGCTTTAGGATTGTATACATACCATAAGATACAGTCATAATCGTTTCGCTATTTTCAATCATTAAATAATCTTTCCATTGACGACTATCTAAATAATTCGCAACAATCTTACGATCTTCCTCATCGTAACATAATAATTCATCATCTTGCTTCTTGCTACTATATACCCAAGGAGATTCTTCTCCATGACGCGAAATATCCCAGAAGCGAACAGTATCTGCTCTAAAATAAAGACCAATGGTTTCTAATGCTGACTCCATCACACCATCTAGTGTACTTGCCTTTTGCATATTTTGTATACCAGCTAAAATATAGGTTTCTTCACCCATATCACTTCGCAGAGAATCTACTACACTCTTATCATTTGATAAGTCAATCGCAAATGCTAAAAGAGCTTGATTCCCTTTCCAAGTTACCATTTTATTCTTAATCAAGAATTCTTGTTCTAACTTTTGATTATAATTTCGATACATAAAATACTTATCGTTAGTCCAATTGGATTTTTGACAGAATGGACAAGATGTTTGGCGATTATGTAACAAATCATAACATGTGCGGCCTCTACAATCGTTCTTTGTTAAACCCAATCGTTCATAGAATGCTTGATTACCTACTAACAACTCATATGTCTCTGGATGCACAAGGTATGCAATATCTCCTTGTTCTCCTATTAAACGATCAAATTCAGATTCATTAACACTCTCGATATTTTCTTCAATTTTAAAAATTTGATGCACAACACTTTCTGCTTGCTTATAGAATTCCTGACTTTCATCTTCCGCAACTAAATTATCCGAATACATAAAGAAAGAGTTTTCTTTTTTATTATTGATATGCATCAATGCCATATTTGCTTGTTTAAAACAATTTACAAACGTATCTTGTTTTCTAGCATACACAATACCCAAAGAAACAGTATATGGTATATCTTTATGCTGTTCCACCATATCAAACAAGGAATGAATACGTTTTTCAAGCCCACTTGTCTGCGTATCCTTTAATAAAATAATAAAATGATCATTATCATAACGCCCCAACACATCACGTTTTCTAAATACAGTCGATAAAATATTAGAAATAGAAACCAATATTGTATCTCCAGAAACGTATCCATATTGTTGGTTAATTGCTCTCATATCATTGATATTGCAATAGATAAAAGCACATATTTCATCTTGTGCCATATGCGACAAATAATCGCTGATTTCATCAATCAATGTTCCTCGAGAATATAAGTTGGTAAGATTATCAATTTTCTTTGCCTTCACTTCTTTTTCTTCATGCAAATGATTGATATTCTTCAAATACATCAATGCCATCAAATGATCATTCAATGGATTTTTAAACAAGTGAATTGTTATTTGCATCCATACCATTTTGTTTTGATCAACGATTCTTCTAAACTCACAGCCTAATTTCGTAATTCCATTATCAAAAGAATCATTCAAATTATTACGTTCTAGTACTTCGATATAATGTTTTCGATCATCTGGATGTACAATGATTTCAATAAAGGAATGGAATAATTGTGTATAGGTCATGGTATCTTTTACTTCATTGTATAGATTCCATAATCCACCCATTTTTAATATTTCATCATTGCTAATATCAAATTGTCCATAGGCAACTTTAGAAGACAAAACTGATTGATAGAAAAGAGATTGCTCCACATACTGACTAGCAGTCGTTTTTTGTGCATCTACATCACTCAATACACACAATACTTCTTCATGTCCACGAAACACATGCATCGACATATCAATTTGGATCCAAATATATTCTTGTTTGCTATTTAGCATTTGAATCTCTAACAACAACTGTTTCCCTAGTTCAGCGTTCTTCATAAACTCTACACAAGCATCTAATTCATGAATATAATCTGGATGTACTCTTCCGCTATCTAAAAGAACATTCGGAAATTTGCTTTGTTTTGTTACGCCACTTAAAACAAAAGAATCCATATGACAATAATGAATATCTTCTCCACTACGACCAAACAATAAAACACCAGATTTTCTATAATCCAGCAAATATTCAAAAATAGAGGTGATATCTTCTAAATGACGTCCCACTGCTTGATATCGATTGATATCAATACATTGCATAAATAATTCGAGTCCATTTTCTCCTTGAAATTTTTGTATAAAACAAAGTACAAAAGAGATATCGTTATCGCTCTTTTTGAAGCTCAACTTGAATTCTTTGTAATCCAACTCACTCAGCATGAACTCTTGAATTTCTATAAACTCTTCTACAGGTAAAAGAGCAGACAAACGTGCACCATTTTTCTGCTTCAATTCTTTTTCACTATAACCTACTAATTCATAAAAATTATCATTCGCATGCTCTATCACAATTTCTGACTTATCTGATATAAATGCATATGCATTTCTTAAATCCCTCAATTTTGTGTTTGTAATAGTATTCACACTTATCACCTCATCCAACACACACTTTTTCGCTATGGTTTATATATATTATAACTTGTTTCTTGCATAATTTGTATTTTTTTTTATATATTACAATAAAATTTACTTCTTTTATTATTTACTATACCATAAATATTACATATTTTTACCTAAAATACATGCAGTTTTATAACAAAATTAAACTCTATCTCACTCTTATACAAATACTCCATAACTATTCTCTTTCTTGTTTTCTTACATCCTAATAACTTGTAAATAGAGTGCATAAAGCTCTTCGATAGCTTTTTTCATATCATCTTCTATGATGGCCGCAAACGATAGCACCATATCTCCTTTATTTGAAATTGAAATACGTATCTGTCTATTTCTAGCATAATCCATTAGAGATTTTACATCAAGACTTTCTTCAAAATGCAAAATGTAACAGAGTGAAGATTCCTCCAAATGAATAGATGTATTTGGGAAATACGTACGCAATAATTCTTCCATATGCGTAGCTTTGGACGCATAGTGTTTACGTAATCTTTTTACATGACGCTCCAAATGACCATCACTGATATAATATGCAAGCGCTAATTGTTCGATTTTACTAGACATTGGCGTATAAAATCGCATTCGTTGTTGATATTTATGCAAGAGTTCTTCATTCAAAACACAATACGATATACGCAAAGCTGGTAGTAACAATCTAGAGAATGAGCCAATATACAACACCCTTTTCCCTCCATCAAACCCTTGCATTGCAGGCATCATTTTACTGTAATAACGCAGTTCCCCATTATGGTCATCCTCTATAATATAAGCATTTCTATCGTGTGCCCATTGAAGAAGTTGTTTCTGACGCTTCTTTGATAACGGTTGATGATAAGTTCCTGCTGCCGCACTATTGATATAGAGCACATTTACATCACTTTGATACAGTTCATCCACACAAATTCCTTCATCATCTGTCTTAAAGTACTGTATCGGTATTTGATAATCTTCACATACCATTTGTGCAGGAAGAAAGGTTTCCTTACTCATCCCAAAAACAAGAGGACGATTCATAAGTCCCAAAAGTATATACAATAATGATTGAAAACTTGCTCCTACCATTATATTTTTTTCATTGCACAACACCCCTCGCATTGCATATGCATAATTGGATAAGGCAATACGCAAGGATTGTTCACCCCTTGCTTCTCCATACGTCGTAATTTCTTGATGATGATCTAGTACTTCTTTTAGATATTTCTTCCAAAGTGTTACATCAAAGGCATCCTTATCCATACTTTGTGAACGGAAATCATAACGAATGATTTCTTCTTCATATGAATCCACATGTTCCATCACTTTCTTTCTTAACTTTACATGTTCTTCATCCACATCTACAAAGTATCCTTTTTGCGAGATAGATCGTATCAACCCATTCATTTCCAACACTCCATATGCTTTTTCTACACACGTCTTAGATACCTTAAACATTGTGACCGCTTGACGAATACTTGGTAATTGATCTCCTTGTTTCAAATATCCTTCTAGAATATCATCCTCTAGCTTTCGATATACTTGTTCATATAATTTTATTCCACGTTGTTTTTCAAAGTTCATTGCTTTTACTTTCATCTGTATCACCCCTTTAAGTATATCATAACTGTCCCCTGTTTTTTTATTATTTCTGTACATTTTTATATATACAGTCTTCTGTTATACTAAAGCTACCATTTTTTGGTAAAGGGAGGAAGCTTATGAAAACAACTACTTTTTCTACTAAGGAACTTGTCGTTTATGCCTTAGGAATGGCTGTCGTATTTAGTGTCACAATGTATATTAAGATTCCAAATGGAATTGATGGATATTTCAATTTAGGAGATGGTTTCATTTTATTATTTTCTTCTATTCTAGGACCTATTGGTGGTTTCTTTATCGGTGGATTAGGAAGTGCTTTAGCGGATGTTGCAGGAGGATATAGCTATTATTTCTTCTTTACGTTGATTATAAAAGGTTTGGAAGGATTTCTTGTTGGATGGCTTTTTCAAAAGTATGGAAATCGAGTACGCTTTATCGCATATTTGTTAGGTTCCATAATCATGGTGAGTGGATATTTCCTAGCGAAGTGGTACTTGAAGGGAAACTTATGGATTGCGGTTAGTGGCATCGTAGAAAATATCATTCAATCTGCCTTTGGATGTGTTATAGCACTTGTCGCACTGCCAGTTGTA
Source organism: Amedibacillus sp. YH-ame10 (assembly GCF_053848885.1). Classification (NCBI taxonomy): domain Bacteria; kingdom Bacillati; phylum Bacillota; class Erysipelotrichia; order Erysipelotrichales; family Erysipelotrichaceae; genus Amedibacillus; species Amedibacillus sp. YH-ame10. Next base: position 877 of record NZ_JBSPFA010000040.1, on the reverse strand, counting down.
CAAAAGCATGTAGCGACTTCTAGAATTTATAAACAAGTATTGCATGAGGTGACAAAATGAAAAACAACAATATAAAAAGCATCGTCATATCTGCGCTAGGAATGGCACTTGTATTTCTAGCAACTTATTTGATCAAAATCCCTAATGGAATACAGGGGTATTTCAATCTTGGAGATGGGTTCATTATGTTATTTGCGTCCATTGTAAATCCATGGATGGCGTTCTTAATTGGAGGGATCGGTAGTGCACTTGCGGATATTGCGGGAGGGTATGCAATCTATTTCATCCCTACTTTGTTCATCAAAGGATTGGAAGGAATCCTCATTGCCTTTATCTTCCAACGTATAAAAACAAATCTAAAATATATTTCATATGCAATCGGAGCGCTTATCATGGTCAGCGGTTACTTTGTATGTGATTCCTTCATCAATGATAGTTGGGCATTAGGACTAAGTGGAATACCGGCTAATCTATTACAAGGAGGAGTAGGTATCGTAATCGCTCTATTAGCCCTTCCTATTTTAAAACGTAATATGAAAGATATTTAGCATTTTATAATTCTTCAATTCATAAAACAACTTAAACCTTAAACATATCACCTGTCTTTTTTTAACACAATATTTATAAATGTATAACTTCAATTCGCAAAGTAATTCTAAACTCAAATAATATCCCCTTTCTTTATTTAAGAACTCTAAACTTTTGTAGGGTCTAGGGGTACCTATAAACTTTCATAGGGTCACTATTTTTATGCCTCTAAACTTTTGTAGGGTTGTACTTTTTAAAAAAACCTTTCATGATAGAATTAATTTGTCCAATTAATCTATTACGAAAGGAGTTGGGAATATTCCCTTAAATGATTTTATCACACATGTTT